>JAISQK010000240.1 GCA_031274255.1 Planctomycetaceae bacterium
CCGTACAGACTACCCCCCCCCCCCATTTTGACATTTCGGACACAAAGTGAATTTTTGCATGGTTTTTCTCCTCATTAGTTGGAAAAATGGTTTGATGATTTTCGAAAACGTTTAACGAAAATCTAACGAATTGGTACAAATCAACCCGATGACTGTATTTTATCCACGACAATTCCCAAAGTCAAGCGGGATTGTCGCTTTTTCTGGAAATTTTTTCTGAAATGAGTTGTTTCCATTCAATCCAGGCCGTTTTGAGAGGTGTGAAGTGCATCAAAGGGAATTGGAGCACGGCAATCCTTATTGAATGAATAATATTTGCCTCCGGCGGGCAACGCACGGGCGTTGCATCCCGGATGGGACTACCGTCCCGAACAATGACCCGCTCCTGTTAGTCGCTGGAGTCCACGAGCAGAACAACGACTCCAATCGCTTGCGAGGTGCGATGGAACGGAACGTTCCCTCATGCTCACTTCGTTCGGTTCGCCGTCGATTGGAAAAATTCTTCCAACTTGAGGCCGAAGGCATACTGGATGCAACGTCACGTTGCCCCGCTCGCGTTGCTCACTGGAATCCATCGGCGGAAAAAAGGAATGCAATTGAAAAGATTGTCTATTGGAAGCGAACCGAACGCAGTGAGCGTGAGCAAATCGCCCGTCGCGGCTCGCGACCGAATGGAACGCAGTGACCATGAGGCTACCGCCCGCCGGGGCTTCCCGGCTGTGGTGCAGCAGCATGCCACACGCTGGCAGCCCGCACGAAAGTAGTTGAAGACATTTTTATTGAAAGCGACCGCCTCAAAGAGGCTGGGAGCCTACCGGGATCCAACGCCCGTGCGTTGGCCAGCGGAACATGACGACTTTGGCCTTATAGTCATCTTCAAGGAAAATGACATATTCCCCGTTCGAACGTCGGTAAGCATTGAGACATTCCCGCATATCCTGCAAGCCGATCTCGCCGACGGTCATCGGATCCGGCTCCATAAAACCGACCGGCACGGCATCGTCAAGCCGGTACACTTCAACGTGACCGGTCGTAAAATTCGCCGTCTTCGACGCTCCGGTGTACGGCACGAACATGTAATCTCCGGCGATGTCAAACCCCATCGGTTCGCACGATTCGTGACCTTGCGAACCGGTCACATACGGCAGCAGCACTTTCCAACGGAGCTTTCCCGCTGTTTTTCCCGGATTTTCCCCTCTCAGAAAATGATCGTACCGGCATACGACCGGCCCCATCGGTTTCCAATGCTGATTTTTATGCTCCGCACCGTCGATCACGGCACAGCCGCCAAGATAGAGTGTGTCCGCCGCCGCGTCGTAACGAATCCGCTTGACCTGTTTCAACTCGCCGGGATGCGGGAAAATGTCAAGATTTTCGTAGTCCCAGAGAGGATTTCCCCAACGGTCCGTCCCCTGAAAACGAAAACGCCGGATTCCCTGATTCAGCGTCGCCTGCCAGACCTCTCCGGCGGAATCGACCCACCACCCTTCAATGACCGGAGCCTCTTTGTCCTGCGACAGGAACCGTTCGGACTCTTTGTATGGAGAAGTGTAAACATTCCGCCATATCCATTCCCCCTGTGCCGGCTGACCGGGAAGCCAACCGGTCTGATCGTCGAGATGCCGCTGCGAAAACAGGACGGCCGGAACCATGCCCGTTTGTTCCTCTTGCGTTTCTTCCCGATAAACCTGAAGAGATTTGGCACTCATGTCGCGGACAAACAGGAACTTTTTGCCGTCGAGGTTTCGCACCCAGACACCGGCGGAGTCTTTGATATTCAATCTCGGGTCACGGAACTTTTCCGGGTTTCCGCCGTTGGCATTGAAAAGCGGAGAAGGCCGGAACGCCGTACTGCCGAGGAATGCCGCCTCTTCGCCGGACGGTTTCGCGTAATCCAGTTTGAAAACCTCCTCTTTGGTGTAGACTGTCGTTTCCTCCTCCGGGTCCATCGCGGCACAGTCGATAAATTCAAGCCCGAACAACCGCCAGTTTAATTTCCAGCGGAACAAAAAGAAACCGGTCTCTTCTGTGAAACTGAAATTTTTCCGGACAGGTGCCAGCAACTCCGCCGCCGGCGGGTCTTCCGTGAAGGAATACGATTCGAGAACCGTTCCGCCGCCGTTGGTCGCCCAGTCACCGGCAACATACACGTTTCCCGCCGCATCGGTACCGATTGCGGTGATGTTGCGGAAGATCTGATCCCCGAAAACACCTCCTTTCAGGGTAAACATCGGGAGACCAAGTATCATACGGGCCGGCACCACCTCCTGTCCTCCCCAAACATAATCCCAACCGTTTTTTTCGAGAAAAAGAACACTCTGCCAGATTCCTGTTGCGGCAACGAGCAGACGTCCTTCCTGATCGAAACAAAAAGCGGAGGGAAGGTAATTGTGCGGAAAATTTTCTTCACGGTTTTCCGGAATTTCGACAGGACAATGCGTAACCTTGCCGTGAGGTTTGTTTTTGACAAACAGTTTTCCGTTCCGGGTCAACACCAGAAAGTGATCGGCAAGCAAGGCTTCACGCGGCCGTTCGAGCAGGACCCAGAGATTGCCGTCCGCATCACATGCGATTTGCCGGATGTCTTCGGCAAATTCCGCCGGGATCTTCCATTGCGTTTCTTTCTTCATCGTTTCGGCATCGTAAATTTCGATGTTTCCTGTGTGCGGATTACTCACATACAGCCGGTCGTCACTTGCCCAAAGTCCGGCGACGGCGGCACGGTCATCGGATTTTTCCGTTTCCGGCACTTCATTGATGACAAGGAACGATTGCGGCAACGTGTCCCCTTTCCCTCCTTTTCCGCCGTCGAATCCGGCTCCTTTCGTGAAATCGCTCCGCAGCCGCCGTGAAATGCCATACCATTTGTATCCTTTCGGCGGCCAGGTGTTCGGATCATCAAGATGCCCCCCTTCGTTGTGACCGCTCAGAGCGATGTAAACGTATTTGCCGTTGACCGCCACCGCTTTGCCGCCGTTGAATCCCCAGCCGTGCGTGTGCCGTGCCGAACCGAGCATCTGACCGTCCTTGTACATCGAACAGTTCCCGCCGGCTTCCTCCCAGGGAACATTGGTGTAAACCGTGCCGTCGTCCGTCACACACATCGCCGCAATGTCCTGCTGCACCCATTTTCCGCGATCCTTCCTGCCGGTCCCGTCGAGTCCGCCGAAACTGTTGCCGAGCCACGAGGTCCGGTAATTCTCAAGCCGCCCGGCTCCGTTTGGTGCGACGAGTTCCGGTACCGGCTTCGGTAAAGATTCCTGCGCCGAAACGAGGCCGGCACCCGACAAAATCCAAAAGAACGTCATTCGGCAAAACATGATTTCCCCTTTTCATAACACGATGAACACAAAAGACACGAACGCAGGAAACGTGCGGACACTCCCACCGGAGCGTTTTTGCAATCGACACCGATACGGTTTTCCGTGAGAACCGAGACTTGAAATCACCGGGCCGCCATGAGGATCCTCTCTCTCCCTCATGAAAACGCGCTCATCAAAATTCCAACCCGTTCCGAGTATAAAAAGATATGAACCTCTTGTCAAGTTCAAAAGGAAAG
>JAISQK010000029.1 GCA_031274255.1 Planctomycetaceae bacterium
CTGATGCGAAACGAATGGGTGGAATTTGAGCGGGAGGTTTTGTTGGCGGACGGGAGGAAGAAGCAGGTGACGAGTGACTATGTCAGTTTCAAACGCCTGCTCGGAATGATTCGCCGAACACAGGAAAATCTTGACTGCCATTTCAGCCCTGTAAATAGATCGCAAACTCCGTAAATTAAAGCATTTGAAAGGAAATTACAAACTACTGAATTTAAATACAATACATCTGAAAAATTATCCACTGGGATTTGTGTATAAACGTTAGCCTTCCGGGATACAGCGGGCTGCCGCCGCTTGTTTGACGGCGTTGTAGAAAACAAGGCCGCCTGACAGGACTCGCTTCCGGCACACATGGCAGTATCGTCGATGTTTTCCATGAGTTGCGTCGCCGTGTTAAGGAGAGCGTCCAAAGCCCGTGCGCGTCGGCAAAATCAATATCAAAAAGGTACATGTCAAGATATTACGGGCAAAGCGTCAAATTCTGCCGCGCGAACTCGTAAGCCTTTTCGACAAAACTGAGCGTCTTCTCGCCCATCTTCGGAAGCATGTGACGTTTCGCCGGCGTTAACGGAGTGACATACGGATGGAGCATCGCCAACGCTTCATTGATTTTCAATTACACCTGTCCGATCACCGCCGAGGAAATCGCTTGGACGTGTTTGTTGTCCATAGTTAGAACTTTCTTTTAATGGTTTTTTGAAATAGGTTTTATCGCGGTTTCATTTTAGTTTCATGGAATTGATGAATGGGCTGAAAGCCCGTTTTAATTTAGCCCGAATATCGTCGGCAGTCGGTTAACGTTGCCGACATGTTCAAACGGCAACGGCACATCTATTACAGAAAACGGGATTTTCAATACCGGTTGGAAACGGCACTTCCTTGAATAATGACTTCACTGTTCTGCGGAAATTCCAAGTCGAGACCGTCGGAAACCGGTATTCCGACACTAGGCAATGTCTCATAACTCTGTGTCGGTGTTCCGGAAGGCACAGGTTTCACATGTGTCTGGAGCGGAATTTTTTCCAAATGTTTCACGGTTACAATTTCGTCGAGACCGTCACCGTTGAAATCGCCGACGACCGGGAAACTGTCTTGATCCATCCCTTCAAGGTAGAAGATACGGTCACTCTCACCGAGCCGGAAATCACCGTTGGAATCAATGATGACACGGCCGGTTGAAGGCGTGTAAAGCCCGATCCGGTCGATTCCTTCGCCGGTAAAATCCCCGACAATCGGAATGTCTCCTTCCTGACCTTGTTTTGCAATGTAGACATCTCCATTGTCCCAACGGCCGTTTCCGTTGTAATCAATATACCAGTCTCCCTGACGGTAAACGCCGATTTGCGTCGTTCCGTCACCGCTGAAATCACCCGCAATCGCGATGTCTGCTTCGGAGCCGTACTGAAATACGTGATCAATGACATCCATACGGACGCGGCCTTTGTTTCTGTGCTTCATGGCACGGTAGCCGCTCGTTGCTTCCTGTTCGGACGGCGGCACATTCTTCGGACGCAAACCTGTTTTCACCTCATTCAGGTCGCTCGGAAGCCCCGGATCGCGTGTGACGGCAAGTGAATCCCCTTCCCAGGCAGGACCGAAAATGCCGATGTCCATTTTTCCGTCACCGTCCCAGTCCCCAACAACCGGCTGATCGGCGGCACTTCCGAGTTGTGCCCAAAGATCGTTGTCGTCCCAAACGCCGTTCCCGTTCATGTCGATGTACCAGACGCCGTCAGCGAAAATGGCGATTTCGTCAATACCGTCTCCGTTGAAATCTCCGGCAACGGCACGTCCGAAACCGGGACCGAACCGGTACCGCTGGAGGATATGACCGGAATCGTTGCGAATCACCCATTCCGTCCGATCCATCTGATACTGCGTCCATGCGACGGTGATGTAATGACCGTTGGCACGATATCCGACCTCATCCGCCTGAGTCAGAACCGACCGGGGCGAACCTCCGTTGATGACGCTCAAATGCCATGTGTAGGCCGTCACCGAACCGCCGCCTCCGACACCCGGTGTTAACATGATCTGCTCTGTCGGCGGAGTGACGATCGTTCCCATATAACCTGGAGCTCCGCCGAGCGGCATTGACGGCGGTCCGGGATAAACCGGCGGCGACGGCGGTCTCACCAGCGGTGGCGGCGGAGTGACAGACGAATTATAGAGAACTTCACTGAAGTTGTTCATCAAGGAGGTATCTCCGTAGCCGACCGATATGCCGACAATCTTATCAGAAAGCGTGCCGAAATCCCCTAAAATTCCAAGTCCTTGCAGTTCTCCGAGCATTTCCGGCGTCATGTTTTGAAGGTCCCGCTCCGTAAGCGCCAGACCGCCGAGTGAACCGGGAGTGTTGATCCCTTTTTCATAATTCCCTCCCGGCTGCGAGATAATCAGCGAATAGGTGTCGGGAGCAAGTCCTTCAAAAGCGTAATATCCGCCGGCATCGGTGACTGTCGTGATCGGCTGACCGTCTTCATCAAGAATCGGCGCCCCGGATTCATCAGCCAACGTGATGATAACTCCGGCGAGCGGCTTGTCATCAGAGGTCAACTGCCCGTCACGGACATCGTTAACATCCGGCTTTTGCGTCCCTTGCGGATAAACGATCACACTGCCGTCCTGAAAAACATAACCGGAAATCGTGGCAGGAGGCAATTCTCCGAAGTCATATTCCGTGCCGAGACTCCCCGACACAATCGTGATACCGCTGATGACGTCATCCGCGAGCGTTCCTCCAAGCGAGCCGACGGCATCCTGTCCGTCGAAATAATCTTCCGGCTGGGTTTCCACAATCTTATAGTCCCCGGGACGCAAATTCCCGAAACTGTAGTAACCGTTTGCATCGGTCGTTGTCGTCGCGTAAAGGACATACTCGCCGTTGACGTATTTGTAAAGCGTCACCGTAACATCGGCGATTCCCTTTTCCCCTGAATCGCGGACACCGTTATCCGTTTTCGCCGCAGTCCCCAACGAAGTGTCCGAGCGTCCGTCCGCTCCGCGAGTCAGGTCTTCATAAACATAACCGCTGACAGACGCGGTTTTCAGTTCACCGAAATTGTATTCCATGCCGTGCTGATCGGTGCCGAGAATGATCTCAGTGATCCAGTCACTCGGATCACTCGCCGTTCCAACGGTTTGAGCGTTGACGGTTCCGGCGGTGTTCTTGCCGCTGACGTAATCCTGCGGCTGAACCTCCACGACACGGAACTGCTTATACGGGCAAATATCCGTAAATTCATAATGACCATCGGCGTCGGTCACGGCGGTTCGCGATGTCTGAACGTACTGACCGGCGGTGTCATCCCAAACCCAAAGCTGCACCGTCACACCGGCAATTCCGGGTTCTCCGGTTTCGCGAATTCCGTTGTCGTTCATGTCTTCATAAACGTAACCGGCAATTGAGGAATATTTGAGTTCGCCGAAATTGTAGTCCTTAACCTCTTCCCCGGCACCGACAAAAATCTGTGAAATTTCGTCTCCCGGCGGAAGAAGTGCCGTTCCTCCATTGGTTCCGGGCGTGTCTTTGCCGTCGCAGTAACCTTCCGGCTGCTTTTCCTTGACGACATATTCCTTGTCCGGCTCAAGATTGTCGAACTTGTAATGTCCGTTTTCATCGGTGGTCACTTCAGCAATTTTATTGCCGTCTTTGTCGTAAAGTTCCACCACGACATCAGGAATTCCTTTTTCACCGGTGTCAATGAGACCGTTATTGTTGTCGTCTTCGTAAACGTTTCCTTCGATGGAACCGCCGAGCTTTTCAAGGAAATTGTAATTGGTGCCGTGACTTCCGGCAGTGACGATGTAAATGTCGGAAATCGTGTCGGGCGGATTCAACGAACCGCCGAGAGAACCTGCGAAATCAGAGCCGTCGTAATATCCGGCGGGTTGAACCTCCTGAATCGTGTAGACGCCCGGCAGAAGACCGGTAAACTCATAGTAACCGCTGCTGTCGGTAACCGTTTGCGCGATCCGGTCTCCGTTGCCGTCCAGAAGATACACCGTCACACCGCCCAGCCGCACGTCATCGCTGTCGAATTGATTATTCCTGTTGGCGTCATACGCGACATAACCGCTCAGTGACGACGGTTTGATTTCCCCGAAGTTGTACTCCGTTCCGTTTTGCGCGTAGGGAACGTAAATGGCACTGATTTTATCGTTCTCGGAAAGCGTTCCGCCGAGTGAACCGACCCGTTCCTTACCGTCAAGATAAGCCGACGGCTGCGTCTCCGCGACCATGTACGTCAGGTTCGGATCAAGATTTTCAAATTTGTAAAAACCATTCGCGTCGGTGGTCGCCGTGCCGACCTGTCTGTAGGTATTGCCGTCGAGAACCCAGAGTGTCACCGTTACGTTGCCTATTCCCGCTTCACCTGTCTCACGAAGACCGTTATCGTTGTTGTCTTCATAGACATAACCGCTGATTGAGCCGGGACGGATTTCACCGAAGTTATTGTCGATGCTGCTTTCACCGCCGCGAAGGGTGATGTCTTTAATGATGTCAACCGTTTCCGAAAAGCCGCCCGTCAATCCGTTGACCGTTCCCGGTGCGGAGCCGACACTGAGATAACCGTTCGGCTGCGTTTCCACGACACGGTATTTTCCGGGCATGAGCGAACTGCTGTTGAACTCATAACGTCCGTTCGCATCAGTGACCGCACTCAAACCGGTCGATTTATAGGACCCCGCCGTATCGTCCCAAACCCAAAGTTCCAGAGACACACCGGAAATTCCCGATTCACCGGTATTGAAAACATTGTCTTTGTTGGTGTCTTCGTAAACATTCCCGGAAATCGTGACCGGTTTCGGTGTTTGCGTTCTGCTGCCGAACGCTCCGGCGGTGAGCACATGATCCGACTTGCCGTTCGGAAAGTTGTAATCATCGTCCGGCAAATTCAGACCGGGATTCGACGGGTCGGTGAACACATCAAAATAGGTCGTAATCACATCAACGGTCTGATAATAGGTATTTTCAAAGGTCGCGGTGACTCTGGAACCTTCAAATTCCTTTCCTTCGGCCAGTGCGCTCACGAGACCGTTTTCTCCCATTTCGTCAACATCAATCATGAAAACGAACTCGCCGTCCGCCTCAAAATTGTCAAACGTGATGGTGAGCGTCATCTTGTCGTCAGACAAATGAACCTGATAACCGCCGACACCGTTCGAACTGACAAGTGTAAATCCGCAGTTGCCGTAAACACCGAGACCGTTTGTGTTCCCGTCGTCGAAGAAACATTCGCCCGGGTCAATGATACCGTTGTTGTTTTTGTCGAGCGAAATAACGACCTGTTTCAATTGCGTGTCTTCAACGCCGCCGTTCCAGGTGATGTGGAAAATGTCACCGGAATCATCGCGTCCGACCGCACTCGGTTCCTCGTAGTAAACGGTTCCGAATTGAAGCGGATTGACGGAGAGCATCTCCCGCTGCTCCATTTCCTCAAAACGGCACGCACGCTGCTTTCCGAGCCGTTTTATTTCTTGATGTGTTTGCGGAGCCATGAAAAAATGCGGCTGCGGTTCCGCTACGATCCGAATGTCCGATTTTTTCGCGTCAGGACAGTTTTTTCCGAAAAGAAAGCCAAGTAAGCCCACTCAAACCTCCAAAATTCTACACCACACACTGCGGATGACGAGGCCGCAACAGCCCAATCATCCAATGCTAAGAAAAGACCTAAATTAAATAATAAATATTAACGAACCATTGCCCAACGGCGAACGGTTGTGTCGAAACCGCCGCTGACCAATTGATTCTGTGTTTCATCGTAAAACAATGTGGACACCGTTCCTGTGTGTCCGACAAACTGGGCGATCAACCGGTTTCCCGTCAAGTCCCACAGACGAACAACATTGTCGCTCTCGCCGGAGGCCAAAAGATCATTCCCGCAATAACTCAGCGAAAATGTCTTACTGTCATGATCCGGGAGCATTGTCACGAGTTGTCCGGTCGTCACGTCCCAAATACTGATCCGGCTGGAATCCGTCCCGGAAGCGAGCTGTTTTCCGTCCGGACGGAACACCACGGCACGAACACGGCGTCCGTCACCGCGGATTTCTTTCACCAGACTTCCGACATCCGACCGCCAAACCATGATTTTTCCATTGCGTCCCCCTGCCGCCAAATACATTCCATCAGGTGAAAAACTCATCGCCGTCAGACTGTATGACGGTCCCTGAATTTTGTATAACAGTTTGGAGGTGTTGGCATCAAAACAGTAAACCAGGGAATCGTAACCGCATACAGCAAATTTCGACCCGTCGGGACTGAATTGCAGTACCCGGCTGCCGCGGATTTTTTCATGGGGAATCTTCTGAACGGTTTGTTGTGCGATATTCCAAACCTTGATTTCCCCATCCTGACTGACGGAAACGAGTTTGCCGCCGTCGGGACTGAATGCCGCGCCGCGGATCCAATCATTATGATTCAGGTGTTCATCAATCATTTCACCAGTTTTTGTGTTCCAGACACGCAAAACCTGATCGTCTCCGGCGGTCACCATAAATTGACCGTCGCGTGAAAACATCACTTGGGAGAGAACCGGCCGTTCATCGACTTTTTTATGCCGCAATTCAACAACCGCCACGGCCTCGACCTTTTGCGGATTCGCCGCAAACAAAAATGCCGGTATTAAGGCAAAAATCATAAGCGCAAGGAAAAATTTCAGGAACTTCATCGCTTTTTTCTTGTCATTTCATCTAAAATGAATTTAATCTGATACAGAGACCCTCATTCCTAATAATCGACCACTTCAAATTGGAATTGAGAAAAATGCTTCGGATATTCCTGTTTTTCACAAGAAAGGTAAACTTTACTTAACCGGAAGCTGTATAGTATATTGCGTATATTATCTATTCTATTTATGTCAAACTTTGTCTGTTGATTTTTCCGCTTTTTTCATTTTTATAGTGACAAATACGAAACTTTAATTAAAATGAAAGGTTGAGTAGATTGAGTTGCGGTTGATTCAAAAGGAATCCTTTTCTTCCCAAAAGGGGTAAAAAGTGAAAACATGAAACGTTCAGGATTCGTCATATGGATTTTTGTGATCGCTTTTCTGGTGATTGCGGCGGCTTGTGGTGTGGCCGCCTACGCATGGCACACATGGAACAGCGGGCCGGTCATTGATTCCAGTGTGCTTTACGCTCCAGTCAAGCGGGGATACTTTCTTCACGAGGTTACCGAACGCGGCAGTATCGACAGCGCCAGTAATGTTGAAGCGCGGTGTCAGGTGGAAAGTCCGAACGGAACGATGATCATCTGGGTCATTCCCGAAGGCACGCACGTCAAAAAAGGCGACCTGCTTTGTGAACTTGATTCCTCAAATCTTAAAGAAAAGATGACGCAGCAGCAAATCACCGTTGCCAACAGTTTGTCGAAAATGACACAGTCCGAGGCGAATCTCAAAGTGGCGGAACTCGCTTACGAAGAATACGACAAAGGTCTTTTCCCGCAGGAACGAATCACCATTGAAAACAAAATTTCCAAAGCCAACGAAGAGTTCCGGCAGGCAGAGAATAATGTTCGATTTACAAAACAACTTCTTGACCACGAATATGTCACTGATATTCAATTGAGTGCCGATGAGGAAACCCGTAATCAAAAACTAAACGACAAAAGAATTGCGGAACTTGAACTGGATGTATTGAAAAAATATACGGCACAAAAACAGTTAATCAAACTCAAAGCGGATGTGGACACCGCCGCCATTCAGTTTGAATCGGATAAAAAAAGTCATGGACTTGACAATGACCGTCTGGAATACTATCAGAAACAGTTGGATGCTTGTTACGTGATTGCTCCGGAAGATGGTCAGGTGGTTTACGCCACGCATCCCTGGCGGCGCGATGAAGTCATCAAAGAGGGAACTCTCGTCCGCGACCGGCAGACCATCATCAAACTTCCCGACCCCAATCAAATGCAGGTCAAAGGTTATGTCAATGAATCGAGTGTTTCACTGGTAAAAGTCGGTCAGCGTGCCAAAATCGAACTGGAGGCAATGAGTGGCCGGACTTTCACCGGAGAAGTCAAACAAGTGAATGATTACCCCGAGCCGGACAGCTTTTTCGGTTCCGCGGTAAAAGAATATCTGACCTTGGTTTCCATTAATGATGTGAGTCCATCGGAGAAATCGCTGATTCGTTCCGGTTTGACCGCCAAAGTCAAGATTATCGTCCACGAACAGAATGATGTGCTGATGGTGCCGGTACAATGTCTGTTTGAATATGCAGGAAAAATTTACGCAATCACTTATACTAACGGTGTTTGGGATAAAAAAGAGGTTCAGGTCGGCATCACCAATAATGAAGTGGCCGTCATCACAAGCGGTCTGAACGAAGGGGAACAAGTGGTCATGGGGGCATGGAAGTATCGTGAAAAGGTGGAACTTCCGATGCTTTTGGAAGGTCAGCAGACAAGACAGTTTGGGGTATCCAGCGTAGATAAGAAAGATAAAGAAAAGAGCGAAGATTCTCCTGATGCGGCACAGCAAAACTTTGAGCAATCACCGGTTCCTTTGTCGGAATTTTCTGAGCCGGTTGTGTCTGAAAATGGCGAAGCGGCCTCTCATGAAACCGCAAAACCGGAAGGGGATACGGTTCCCGCAAGGGATGGTCCTCGCGGCGGAGTTTCCCGTGACGCCGACGCCGCTTCCGCTGAAAGACGGCCGCAACAAAGCAGCAGCAGTAGTCCTGCGAGACCCAGACCCGGCAGACTCCCCGGTTCTCCTGGCGGCAGACCACCCGGCGGTCCAAGATAAAAAATGAAAAAGACCTCAAAGGAATATTGATCCATTTATGTTCGCAGCGAAACTGGAAAATGTTGTCAAAGAGTATGTCCTCAAAGGAGAAACGGTTCGTGCTTTGCGGGACGTGAGTCTTGAGATTCCTGAAGGGGATTACGTTGCCATCATGGGAGCGTCCGGTTCGGGAAAAAGTACGATGCTCAACCTTCTCGGCTGCCTTGACCGTCCGTCGCGCGGAACGATTTATCTCGGCAAAGATGATGTTTCCAAGCTCAATGACGCTCAGCTTTCCAACATCCGCGCGTCGCGAATCGGCTTTGTTTTTCAGGCGTACAATCTGATTCAACAATTGACGGTGATTGAAAACATCGAAGTGCCGCTGTTCTATCAAGGAAAATTGAATCGCAAAACGCGGGAACGGACGCTGGAACTGGCCAAAATGGTCGGACTTTCCACACGGCTCGGACACCGTCCGACACAGCTTTCCGGCGGTCAGCAGCAACGGGTCGCCATTGCCAGGAGTCTGATCAACGACCCGTATTTCATTCTTGCCGATGAACCGACCGGTAATCTCGACTCGGTGACGACGGCGGAAATTCTCGATTTACTTGACCGGCTCAATAACGAAGGAAAAACGATCATTCTTGTGACGCATGAAGATGATGTCGGCGCCAGAAGTAAGCGAATCGTCCGTTTGCGTGACGGCCAGCTCGAATCCGACGTCCGAACCAGATAAAACGGATGTTTGTGCGGAACCGTTCACAACTTCCCTGTCATTTCCTGTCAGAACACGGCGACAATCGGAACCTTCACGAAAATAAAACAACCGCAACGGAAAGAGACCTCATTCTGTTCCATTTCAGCGGCGGCTGTCTTTCTGAACTATTCGTCTTCTTCGTCTTCCATTTTGGCGGAAGCGATCACCTGCTGCTGAATGTTACCGGGTACGACATCATAACGGTCGAACTCAATGGAGTAACTTCCCTGACCGCCGGTCATGCTCGCAAGAGTACGGCTGTAGGTCATCACTTCGGAAAGCGGCACTTCCGCCCGGATTGTCTGGAGTCCTCCGCCGGCAGACTCCATTCCGAGCGGACGCCCGCGGCGGGTGGAAAGGTCGCTGCTGACATCTCCGACATTGTTGGTGGGAACCGTAACTTCAAGAATGACAATAGGTTCGAGTAACGCAGGTTTGGAAAGCATGAACACCGTCTTGAAAGCCATTGACCCGGCGGTCTTGAATGCCTGTTCATTACTATCGACGGGGTGATGTTTTCCGAAATGCACTTCCACGCAAACATCCTGCACCTGATAACCGGCAATGACACCGCGGACCATACGTTCTTTGAACCCTTTTTCGATCGCCGGCATGAAGTTTCCGGGAATCGTGCCGCCGACAATCGAGTCCACCCAGAGGAAATTATTCTCAGGGAAGTGCTGAAACGACTTCATCGAAGGGAACATTTCCTTGTTCGCCGCGAAGGTTTCCGGGTCTGTACCGCCGGGAAACGGATACATGCGGATGTGGACTTCCCCGAACTGTCCCGCACCGCCGGACTGCTTTTTGTGACGGTACATTCCCTCGCCTTTGATTTGAATCGTTTCCCGGTAAGGAATTTTCGGCTCTTTCGTCTCAATTTCGACTTTATCCCGCCGTTTGAGCCGTTCCTGAATAATCTGTAAGTGAAGTTCACTCATTCCGGTGATGACAAGCTGTTTGGTCTGTTCGTTACGATCCTGCAAAAAGGTCGGGTCTTCATCGCTGAGTTTGGCAAGTGCCCCGGAAAGTTTTGTCTCATCACCGCGGCTTTTCGGCGAAGCGGCGAGTCCCACCATCGGCGTCGGAAACGGAAAACGATCCATGACAAAATCGCCGAGCGTCGAGCAAGTATGCAACTCTTCCAGTTTGGCCACCGCGACAATCCCCCCCGGCCCTGCTTCCTCGACGGGTTGCGTTTCCCCTGCCTGCATTTCAAAAAGCTGGGCAATTTTGAAGCCGCGGCGGGAAGTCGAAGCATTGAGAGACATGCCGGTTTTAAGCGTGCCGGAGTAAACACGGATGAAGCTCAACTTCTGAACGAACGGGTCAATCCGCGTTTTGAAAACTTGAGCGATTACCGGACCATCCGCATCAAACTTGACTTCCACCTCTTCCCCTTCGGCGTTTTTCGCCTGCCGCGGAATCACATCCGGCGGAAGTGTGCAGTAAGTCAATGCGTCAAGAAGTTCAGGAAGGCCGGTACGTGATTTTCCGGAAACACAAAGAATCGGAATCAACCCTCCTCCGGAAACGGCTGTCACCAAAAGCCGGGCAAGCTCGTCTTCGGTCGGCATGTTCCCCTCAAGATAACGTTCCATCACTTCCTCGTCGGCAGTGACAATTGTTTCAATCAAGTTTTCATGAATTTCGTTCGGGTCAATCAATGCCCCTGCCGTCTCGCCGCCTGGTTTCAGCGTACTCACAACCCCTTTAAAAGCCGGACCGTGTCCAAGCGGAACATTGACCGGAACGCATTCATTTCCGAAAACTTCCTTGACCGATTCGAGAAGTTTGGAGAAATTGATATTATCCGCGTCCATTTTATTCAGAATGATAATGCGTCCGAGTCCCATTTTTTTGGCCTCGGCGAAAACCCGCCGTGTGTTGACCTCAATTCCTGACTGGGCGTTAATCACAATCGCCGCCGTATCGACACCTCCCAACGCTCCGATGGTTTGACCGATGAAGTCAGGATAACCGGGGGTGTCGATCACATTGAAGTGCTTCCCCGCGTGATCGAAGTGAATCACACTTGCTTCAATTGTGTATTTATGCGATTTTTCCTCTTCGTCAAAGTCGCAAATACTGGTTCCCTCATCGACGCTCGCCGGTTTTTTGACGGCTCCTGTCAGATTGAGCATGGCATCTGCAAGTGTTGTTTTGCCGGAGTTGCCGTGTCCGCACAAAGCGATATTCCGAATGTTTTCCGTTTGATATTTTGTCATGAATCGTTTCCACTAATTTACTGATTTTTCTCAAATGATTGTAATATCAATTGAATTTCAAAACAAATCTACGACTACACCTCTATTATTTTATGCAGATCGTGGATTAATGCAAGAGGCGACATGCGATATCCCCCCCGTGACTCATGTTTCGGGCCGTCATTCCAGAGGGCGGATCCAGATGTTACGGAACTGCACGCCGGAGTGATGTTCCTGAAGCAAAACAGGGCCTCTCTCACGGACCGGATACGCTCCCGGCAGAGTACGATGTGCGATCGCTCCCAGGATTTCCTGATGATTCTGCACAACCACTCCATTGTAAACCACCGTTACATAAGCGGGAGACATCATCTTTTCCCCCTCGAATCGGGGAGCGGTGAAAACAATGTCGAAACTTTGCCATTTCCCCGGTTTTTCCGCCGGATTCACTAATGGAGGGAACTGTCCGTAGATAGCTCCCGCATTTCCGTCGGCATAGATGAAACTCGCATACGACTCAAGGATTTGGATTTCAAAGCAGCCAAACAGGTGCACTCCGCTGTTGCCCCAATTCATCCGATCCTCCGGTCCGGTCGGCGTACACCACTCCAAATGCAATTGACAGTCGCCGAACTCCTCTTTTGTCTGAATTTGTCCGGTTTTTCGGATGTTGAAAGCTCCCTCCGCAATTCCGTCACCGATCGGTTTCCCGTCACTCCGCCGCCACGCGTTCAGATTGGTTCCATCGAAAAGGACAACGGCGTCTTCGGGAGGCGTTGCTCCGAGAAAACCTTCACCGGGAGCGACCTTTTTCGGCTGAGGCCGTGATTGGTCATGGACCCGCCACCTGGAATTCGGCAAAAAGGGGCCATCCGTATAACCAGGCAAATCGCCCGCGGAAAATACCGATGGAACCGACATTGCCAAAACAACCAATTCCGCCAAACAACACCGCAAGCATTGCCGCATTTTAACCTCCGCATCATTGAGTGAATCGTGTAGTAAACTGTTGATAACTGATTTTACCGTATGCCGATCCAATAGGAAATCCCCCTTGAACACGCTTCTTATGTGTTTGCGTCAGTAAAGCCCGGCAAAAAGTACGGCGATTCATTGTATTATTGAGCCGGGTTGAAAAACTGTTGACAGCTCCAAAGGACGAATCCGCCGCTTCGGGCATTGCCGCCGGCCCAGTCTTCTCTCACCCATGGAACCGCGAACACCATGACGTAACCGGTATTCAGTTCATGCACATAAATCACCGATTGCGGAACCTGCCAATCGGAACCGGCGATTCGCGGGGTCGGAAAATCGCCCGTAACCATTGTGTATTTCGGATGTTGCGGCATGAGTCCTCCGGCGTTGTTTGCCTGAAGGATTCTGGCGAGTTCCACACTGATGTTTGTCTCGTAAAGTCCCTGAAAAGACTGCGTTTCCCGATGCAAAACCCCTGCCGCCAGCCGGCCGGTACTCTGATCCAAAATATAGACCGCCTCCAAACCGGGCATCAAGGCACCGGTCGCCATGATCCGGTTTTCCTGACGGTCAGTCGTCGTTGCCTGAATGGTTTTCTGGTAGCGGGAGCAGTAATTCCCGGCATAAAATCCAACACCGGTCAACAGGAGAATCAACACGGCGGAGAAAACGGATTTTTGTTTAAGTTTCATAAATACTCTCCATAAAAGTGGTCTGCAAATTTTTACGGATCATACCGACTTTTTCAAAACCGTTCCAGTGCAATATGAAATTTTATCGCAGCCGCCAACGTGCTGCCTCCCGTTGGTTGCTGATATCGGAAAGCGGAACACGCCTTTAAGGAAACCAAAGGTAAACCGCTCGTCGCGGCTCGCGACCGCTCACTTCATTCGGTTCGTCGTTGGAAAGATTATCCATCGGAAGCCGAACGCGAAGCCGAAGGCATACTGCGGTGCAACAGCATGTTGCCGTTTACGCTTGATCATTTTTGCGGATGGCGAGATAACTGTCGTAGCGGCGGAGGTCGATCTTGCCGTCGGCCACCGCGTTTTTGACGGCGCAATCATGCTCATGAGTGTGCGTGCAGTCGGGAAAACGGCAGTAGTTTTCGTAAGGCCGGATGTCGCGGAAAAAACCGGTCACTTCTTCCGGTGCCACGTCCCAGAGCATGAACTGACGGATTCCCGGCGTGTCCACGACATAACCGCCGAATGAAAGTTTGAGCAGTTCCGCTGTCGTCGTCGTGTGGCGTCCTTTTTCGGTTTCTCCGCTGATTTCGCCCACGCGGAGCCGCCAATGCGGTTCTATCGCGTTGAGGAGCGACGATTTCCCGACGCCGCTCTGTCCCGTCAAAACGCTTTCCTGATTCGTGAGAATCCGTTTCAGCCGGGAAATTCCGAGACCGGAGACAAGGCTGACGGGAATCACCTGATAGCCAAGCTGAGCGTAAGTCCCGAGGAGCGGTTGGAGTTCCGCGATGTCAACAAGGTCAACTTTGTTGATACAGAGAATCGGTTGGATTCCGGCGCGTTCGGCGGTGAGAATGAGCCGGTCGATCAGATTCGGTTTGAGCCGCGGTTCCGCCGCACTGGAAACAATCACCATCCGATCGACATTGGTCACCAGAATGTGCCGGCGGTTCCGGCTGGTCCGTGAAATCGTGCCGTGCCGTGCTTCGACCCGTTCAATGATTCCCTCGCGGCGCCCGGTTTTTCCGTCATCCGCCGGTCGAAAGGAAACACGGTCTCCGGCAACCACCACATGCCGCTGGCCGGTCGCAAGAGTCTTGAGAATCCGGCGGGTCACGCAACTGTAAATTTCGCCGTCCTCGGTTTCCACTTCGCTGTTGAGTCCGAAAACCCGTAATACGCGGCCCTGTCTGCACTTTGCGAGGTCGATTTCCGGCTGAACTTCAAATCCCTGACCGTCGAGGGAGTCCGGTTCGGCCGCTTCTCCAATGACCGTCCGCCGCCGGACCAGCTCCCCCTTGCCGGAAATCCGCTCCGAAGACACGGCGTCCGCCGGGGTTTCGTTTTCCCGGTCAAACTTGCGTGTCCAGTCCGTAATCCGGGTTTTGTCCGACCGGTTTTTGCGGAAATGGACGCGAATTTTCCTGCTCTCACCTTTTTTGTTTTTTGACATGGAGAAGGAGTGATTGGTAATGTGTGAATAACGGCTCGTGTGGAGCGGTCGTGTTTTCGGCTTCCGGCTTTCGACGGTCTCCGCGGAATCTCCGTCGGACTTCGACTGTCGGCGGAAACCAAACGTTTGAGGCCGGAGAAATACCGTGATGCCGCAACATGTTTCTTACTTTCCGCAGTAGTCAATGGCGCGGGCGAGTTCGCTCTTCAAATCCTGACGCCGGACAATCCGGTCGATGAAACCGTGTTCCAGCAAAAATTCGCTTGTCTGGAATCCCTGCGGAAGTTCGATCCGCATGGTCGCCTTGATTGTCCTGGGACCGGCAAAGCCGATCAGGGCTTTCGGTTCCGCAAAAACCAGGTCGCCGAGCGAAGCAAAGCTTGCCGCGACACCTCCCATGGTCGGATTGGTCAGCACGGAAATGTAGAGTCCCTTCGCCTGATGGAACCGTGCCAGTGCCGCGGAAACCTTGGCCATTTGCATCAGGGAGAAGATCCCTTCATGCATTCTCGCTCCGCCGCCGGAACCGGAAATAATGATCAACGGCAGCGACTCCTCAATGGCACGCTCCACCGCCCGGGTCAGCTTTTCTCCCACAACCGACCCCATGCTCCCCATAATGAACCGCGAATCGGTCACCGCAATGGCGACCCGGCGTGCCCGAACCCTGCCGAGGCCGGAAACCGCCGCCTCTTTGAGACCGGTCAGCTTCTGATCTTCCCGAACACGATCTTTGTAACTTTTGCGGTCGAAAAACGCGAGCGGGTCGCCCGGAATCAAGTTGGCGTCCCATTCCTCGAAAGTTCCTTCGTCGAGAACCTGCCGGATCCGGTCTGCCGCGGAAACGTACCAGTGGTAGTCGCAGTCGGGACAAACTCCGAGCCGCCGTTCGGCCTCTTTCCGAAAAATCGTCGCCTGACATCCCGGACATCGGACCCAAAGCCCTTCCGGAACACCGCGTTTTTTGTAAGTCACTACTTTGTCAGCGTCGTTTGACATAATATGGTTCATTGGGAAAAAACAGAGAATCACAGGAAACAGCCCCCAAGCCGACTCCACCGCTTAACTTCTGTTATTATAACAGAACAAGACGGATTCACCAAGCCTGAGTTCCGCACCAAATCGACTCACGAGAACCATCGGCTTTTTCTCTATTTTTATCATTTCACCCTTTATCATTTCACCGGCGTCCGCCCCCCAATTTTTTTGGGCGGCGTGAAGCACCATTTCCGCGAGTTTCGGGAGTGTGTATCCCGGTGTATGAGCGGTCAGAAGAAGAAACGCTCCTTCGTTGGGTTTCAGGAGCGAAAAACAATCCGCGAGGAGTCCCGGCAGATGTTTCGACAACCGCCAGACTTCTCCTTGGACTCCATGTCCGTAGCTTGGCGGGTCGAGAATGATTCCCTGATACGGATTTCCCCGTTTTTTTTCCCGCGTGACGAATTTCCATGCGTCTTCCGCAATCCACCGGACCGGATGGTCCATCCGTCCGGAAATGGCGGCATTTTGTTTTCCCCAGGCGAGAATGTTCTTCGCCGAATCCAGATGCGTCACTTCCGCTCCGGCTTTTGCCGCCGCGAGCGTACTTCCGCCGGTGTAAGCGAAAAGGTTGAGAATTTTCGGAGGTTCGGCAAACCTTTGGCACAACGTGTGAATTTTCCGCCAGTTTTCCATCTGCTCCGGGAAAATACCGACATGTCCGAACGGTGTTCCGCGAAGTTCCAGCGACATCCGATTGCCCGAAATGGTCCAGGAACGCGAGTTTTGCGACGAATTTTGTGCCGTCTTCTCAAAAATCCGCCGCGCCGCGTCCGTTCGGGACTGCCACTCGCCCCGCTGCGGATCGTTTTTGGCGTCGGTTTTTCCTGTGTCGAGGAACCGGACATCGGCGGTTTGCCAGATTTCCGGCTTCCGCATCGGAATTCCCGCCGCGGACGGACAAGGACGATCCAGAATCAGCGGTCCGAAACGCTCCAAACGGCGTCCGTGACCGAAGTCGATCAGTTCGTATTGATCCTGTGGGAACATGCCGGTCGTCTACTCCCCCCGGCGGATTCGTTCTTTCCGCCGGATGATGATGTCTCTCAGCCGCTCGAAGTTCGCCTTCATGCCGGGACGTGTCCGAGACTGTTCCGTGTCGAAGAGATAGCTTTTCGTATTGACTTCAATCGGCGGAACATGGAGTTCCTTTTTCTGACGCTCCAGTTCCTTTTCGAGCCGGGCGATTTCCGGGGAATACTCCGCGGCGGAATAAACATTCTTCACTTCGAGCGGATCTTTTTCCAAGTCGTAAAGCTCCCACTCGTCAATATCGTCGTAGTAATGAATCAGCTTGAAACGACCGTCATAAATCCCTTCATGCTTTTTGACCATGTGGACCGCCGGATATTCGTAATAGTGGTAGTACAGCGATTTCCGCCAGTCGGCGGGCGTGTTTCCTTCAAGCACCGGCACAAGAGACCGGCCTTGCATGTCGCCGGGAATCGGCACACCGGCCATTTCGAGAAACGTTTCCGCATAATCCACATTGGAAACAAGGTCGTGACAGACGCTTCCCGGCTTGACATGTCCCGGCCAGCGGACGAGGAACGGCGTCTTGAACGACTCATTGAACATGAACCGTTTGTCGAACCAGCCGTGTTCCCCCATGTAAAAGCCCTGATCGGACGCGTAAATCACCACGGTGTTTTCCGCCAGGCGTGTGTCATCAAGATACTTCAGCACTCTGCCGACATTGGCGTCAACGGCGGCAATGCAACTGAGATAATCTTTCATGTAACACTGATACTTCCACTTTTTCAGAGCGGCGGGATTCCCCCGGACGGCCTCGAATTCCGCCTTTCGGGAGTCGAACATTTGGTGCCAGTCCGCTTTTTGCTTTTCGGTGTAGTTGTTCCAGCCGGCGGGAAACGTGATTTTCAAATCGGTCGGCGTGAGTGTTTCGGCAATTGTCATGTCCTGTTCCTGTTCCGCGCGTCCCTGAAGAGCGTAATCCTCGTCAAATGTCTCGGGGTACGGAAAGACACGATCCTTGTACAGCTCGTAATATTCGGGATACGGGTCCCATTCCCGGTGCGGAGCTTTGTTCTGAATCATCAGCAGGAACGGTTTCGACTTCTCCCGTTTTTCGAGCCAGTCGAGCGAAAGATCGGTGATGATGTCCGTTGTTTGTCCGGTGTGAGAGACTCTTTTTCCGTTACGGATCATGACCGGATTGAAGTACGTTCCCTGACCGACAAGGATTTCGGAATAATCGTACCCCTGCACCTCGGAAACGAGATGCCACTTTCCGACAAGAGCCGTCTGATAGCCTGCTTTTTGCAGCATTTTGGGGAATGTCGGCTGTTCCATATTGAAGCGGTCGTTGTTGGTTTTGAAACCGTTGAGGTGGGAGTACTTTCCTGTTTGAATGACCGCGCGGCACGGCCCGCAGATGGAATTGGTGACACAGCAATTAGTGAAACGCATTCCTTCCTGAGCGAG
This sequence comes from Planctomycetaceae bacterium, assembly GCA_031274255.1. Taxonomy (GTDB): domain Bacteria; phylum Planctomycetota; class Planctomycetia; order Pirellulales; family Thermoguttaceae; genus WRMR01. Next base: position 18,306 of record JAISQK010000029.1, read on the forward strand.
TCTGTCGATTTGCGGCGTTTCGTTCCGGTTCGAACCATACGCTCCGACGGCCTGATACGCGTGGTCGTCCGAGTAAATCAACACGATGTTCGGACGGACCGCGTCTTGAGACGGCACGGTTTCCGCGGCGGGCAAGCCGTTCCCGGACAACACGTTCATGGTGACAAATAAAAAAAGCCCTGACATGTACT
>JAISQK010000043.1 GCA_031274255.1 Planctomycetaceae bacterium
GCGGCGGTGACTCCCAAGAGTTGTCTTGACACCAAAAAGGACAAAGGATATGACACCGCGAAAGGAACGGTTCAGAAAGATGATTATTTCGGAACCCGCTGGGGCGACGGCCGCGGACCGTCAAGTTTTTCGACGATTCTGCCGCCGAACAGTCCGAGTTGTTCCGGCAACGCACTGGATTATGATGCCCGGATGCTGGTTTCCGCGTCGAGTTATCACACCGGCGGGGTCAATGCGGCCCTTGGGGACGGTTCCGTGACATTTGTTTCCGACACGGTTGACAGCGGCACGCTGACCGACTCCACGACCCCTGTTGTCAGCGGAACATCTCCGTTCGGCGTCTGGGGAGCGATGGGGTCCATCAACGGCGGTGAAAGCAAAAGTTTTTAACCGGCCAACGCGAGGTAACATGCTGCTGCACCGCAGCCGAGGCTTCCCGACTGCGATCCAACGTGTTAGTGTTACGTTGGGCTCATCGCTGCGGAGGGCTGGGAAGAGCGGAAGGAACACCGGAGGGAGGAACATTGCCGGACGGTACTGATATCGGCGGAGACGGAACCCCCGGGGACGGCGCACTGACGGCAGGCGGTAAATGGGTCGGCGGCGGTACCGCAGTGACGGGCATAGGCGGAATCGCGGTATTGGCGGGCTGTGCGACGGGGACTGTGTACGGTACGGCGGCTCCCGGTTGTGCCGACGGTATAACGCCGGCTCCGCCGGGTCCTGAAAGAGGAGTCGGCATTGGTGTGACCGGTACTGTCGCCGGAGGATTCATCCCTTGAGGAATCCCCGTGCCGTTTCCCGCCGGATTCCGGTTCGGCTGCATGGGAAGCAATGTTCCGTTTTGCGGAAACGGTGAAACATGTCCCGGCATTGTTCCTGTCATCGTTCCCGTCATTGAACCGTTTGTTCCCGGCATGGTTCCGGCGGGCGGCGGTATCGGACGCGGTGTCATGGACTGCGGAGCCTCCATGGAAGGATTGATTCCCGTGCCGGCTCCCGTACTGTCCCGCAAACCGCGCCGCTTAAAGTAGTAAGTCATTTCTTGTGCGGAAAGGTTGGTGCCCGTGGATTGACAAGTCACCGTGACATGGATTTTGTGGTTGCCGTCGGTCTTAGCCATTGCCTTGATCGTACAGGTGACGGATTGTGCCGGTGCGAGTGACGGAATCCGGTCGGCAACAACCACGGCGTCGGAATCAAGTCTTCCGTTAAGCCCGGAAATTCCGGTCGGGTCAAGCCCCTCCGAAAAAGACGCCGTCATGTCAATTCCTTGTGCCATTTTGGTCCCTCGGTTGGTCACGGTGATCTGATACTCCCCTTCTTTACCGACTTCCCACGGATTCTTCGGCGGCTTGATTTCGAAACTGACATCCGCAATCGCTTCCACCACACTGACACAACTGCCGGAAGCCTGAATTCCCGTGTCGGCGAGCGACTTGGCGGCAAGCTGACATTCCCCTTCGCGTCTCGCTTCCACGATCACCGAACAGGAAAACTCCTGTCCCTGAGGAATGGAATCGATCTGCCAGTGAACCTCACTTTGGGATTCGATGAAATCTCCGCCTTCACTGCACGAAATGTATTTCATGCCCTGCGGAATCATGGCAATGATTTCGGCATTCTCCGCCGGAGCGTTTCCGGTATTTCTCGCCGTGATGACGTATTCCATCGGATTGCCGACAAACTGGAACGCCGGACCGTCAACAAAGGTCTCCAGTTCCGGACGGAGTACCACGACCTGTTTGACCGCTTCGGCACTTACTCCGTAAGGACCGGCCGCTTGAGCCTGAATGACGAGATTCCCCGAAAAAAACGATGTTAATGTGATACTCATCTCGTGTTCCTCACCGACTTTCAAATCCTCAACAGGGGGGGCCTCTTGCGGTTCGGAACCGGAAGCGTAAAACGTGACCTTGATGTTTTTGGCGTCTCCGTTTCCTGTGTTCCGCATTTTCAGGGTGTAGGTGTTTTCCGTCCCCCAAACCGTTTCCTCGGGACCTTCAAAGGACATCACGACGTTCGGCTGCCGGACATCAATCGCCATTTCGGAGGATGTCTGGCGAAAATCATACTTCGGCACCAGATTGATCGGTTTCGGCGCATGCGGAATGATATGGAGCTTCAGTGTCGCATTCTGATTGGAACTCAGGCGTCCTAAAAACCACTTGAAGGAATTGAATTCATTATTGACAGGATTCCACGAAATTGTCCCGAGGCTCTGTTCCTGTTGAATGAGTTCCACCCAGGACGGAATCTCAATGGTGACGACCACTTCCTCGGCGAAGGTGCCGCTGTTGTTGATCACCTTGAATTCGTAACCGGCTTCTTGTCCGACATAAACATTTTTCGGCCCCGAAGGAATGATCTCCAGCGCCATTTGGGATTTCACGCTGGTCACAGGCGTGGCCATCGGTTCCGGAGCAAGGTCTGTTCGTGTGATGTCGTCTTCCGCAACAGGTTTTCTCGAAGCAATGACGCCCCTGGGTCTTGCTTTTGTTTCCGTTGCGGGGGTCAGGTTCAGTGTCGGATTTTTACTCGCAACCGGTTTTCGCGGCGGCAATTCCTCTGTCGGTACAAGCGGCTGAAGACCTTCGGGTTTCGGACTGCTTCGCGGTGTTGTGATTTTGGGAGGCGTGTCCTGCGCAACATGCACTTCCTCCTCCTCAACAGGAGCGGAACGCGGCGGCGTTCTCAGTGGAACGCTGCCGCTTCGGCGCGGAGCGGTTGTTTCATCATCCCGTGCGATGGAGGAGATGTTCGGCGGAGCCGGCAGATCACTTTTTATTTCGGAATCGGAGTCCGTTTTATTCACCAGCAAATCCATGTCTCTGCTTTGCCAATCTTTCAGCTTATCATAATAGCTGCTGTTTTCCCCGCTTGAAGCGGAAGCCGCAAGAGAACTGGTTGACCGGGACGGGGCGGAGGGATGAGAATCCCGGCTGTTCGCTGCAATTCCGGTATTCACGGACGACGATCCGGTACGCTGGGTCGGACGCGGCGGCGCCACAGGCTGACCGACCGGTTGTGTTCCGACGATCGGCTGTTCATTGTAGCCCGGGGGCGGTGCCACATTGGCGGGCGCCACAGGGGTTCTTTTATTCTCCTCTTTTTCCTCGCTTCCGCCGAAAAACGATTTGATGCGATTCGTCAGGCTGGGCTTCGGTTGTTGATGCTGTTGATGTTGCTGATAGTTCTGCTGGGAATAAAGCGGCGGTTGCTGATAAGTGGAAACTCCCTGCGCATATAACGTTAAACACGTTCCCCGCGTGACCGAAACCATCACGATAAATGTGAGGAGGTGTTTCAATAACATTTGGCAACGCATTGTTCTGTCTTTCTTTATTACGGTACAGGGGCGGACTGCTCCCCTAAACAATCAGGTTACATCCTATTCTATCGAGTGACCTCAAGGAATCGATAAGTAAAAATAGAATAATTTTAACGATTTTTCCGAAATTACAGGGTGCAATTCCTCAGACAGGACACGATCTCCGTCAGGACTGTGAAATTTTGTTAAAATGCGTAAAACCCAAACAGTCCGGTTATTCAAAAAAATAAATTTTATCAGTACAGACACGAAAAAACACTTATTCCGGCAACTCCGGATAGTCGATACACTCGTCAAAGGTTTCTGCCTTGAGGGACGGCAGATTGGTTCTGTTTCCATTAACCCAGATATGGATCAACGTTGATTCAAGGTGAATCATGACTATTACTCGCTTTAACAAATCTCCCGTCATACGCATTTTATCTGCTTTGACGGTCGTTTTGTCCCTTAGATTTTCCTGCCAGGGACTCACATTGCCGGAAAACTATCCTGCCTCGCTTCGATGTTACTCGATTCAAGGAATGCACGTCACGGAAGCTCAGCGGATACTTGCCGCGGCATTCGGCGGAACAGGTGAAATTGAGGTTGACATTCCCCGAAACAGACTTCTGATTTGGGCGACTCCGCCGACACATCGGCAAATTCAGCTTCGTTTGGAACAGATGCGGTGCTGGTCGCCCCGGCAGATGTCGGGAACGCGAAATTTTCCGCACGGCATCGTTTCCGCATTTTACCTGCGTCCCCAGGGGGGAATGAATCCGCAGAACATCCGGCAAACCGCCGGCCGGGTTCAGGCTCCCTTGCCGCTTCCGCAGACATCTCAACCCGCCCCGTCTTCACAATCTCCGCCGTTGACCGCACCGATGCAAAATCAGGCACCGCATCAGGCATCGCGCGTCATGCGGAGTGCGGGACTTCAGAATCTTTCCGCGATGGAATTTGAGAAAAAACTGATTGACAGTCTCGGCCGCCGTTTTGTGAATGTCAACCCTCACTCCTCCGCGGCTTCGGAGGTTGTTCAGTACCGTCTTCCGCTGGCGAACGGTCAGTCCGTGGAAATGCAAATCGACCGCCGGCAGAATGTCGTCACCGTTTCCGGCACTCCCCATTCGGTCGACACTTTCATTCAAGTGATCGTGGCAATGGATCGGGACGCGGGAAAATCCGGTGTTTCGACGGAACTGCTGCCGTTCACCCCCTCCAATACGCCGGCGGTTTCGGAGATGATTCGTGCCATCGGCAAAACCTCGCAGGTTGTCTATCAACAGGAAACCGCGCAGCCGTCCGCAGGCGGAACGCAGCTTCGGATACAGCCCGACGGACAGCTTACAGGCAATGTGGCTCAAGGATTTACGATTCCCGGCGGTTCGGGACTTCTCGGACCGGTCACGGTGGAAATCCTTGATGACGGAGTTGTCGTTGTCCGCGGAAATGAAAGTGATGTCAAGATCGTTCAGGAAATGCTGAAACATCTCGAAACAATCAGCCTGGAATACGAGCCGAAAATTCTGTTGCATCCGTTAACTCATGCGGACAGTTCCCGTGTGGCGACCATGCTGCGGCAGCTTTACACGGATGTTTACCAGACCCGCAAAGGAGCCATCAGTATTACGGCGATGATCAAACCGAACGCACTCCTTTTGATCGGCTATGAGGGAAGCATTGAAGCGGCATTTGAACTTCTTGCCAAACTTGACATCGCGGTGGATCCGGAGTCGCAGTTTCAGGTTTTCCGGCTCCGTCACGCTCCGGTGTCGTCGTTGCAGACGAGTCTTCAGGAATTTTACAACAACCGCGAGAGTCTCGGAACAACGTGTCTCGTCACGACGGATACGCGGACCAATGCCTTGATTGTTCAGGGAAGTCCCCGCGACCTGTTGGAAATCGCCGCTCTTGTTGTCAAACTTGATGTCGGGACGAGTGAAGTGGTCGATCAGGTGAAAGTCATTCCGTTGATGAACACACTGGCCTCCGACCTTGCCCCCATCGTGCAGCAGGCGGTCACAGGAACAACTTCCACGCAAGGATTCGGCGGCGGCAACACAACCGGACTCACAGGGGCACGTTCCGCGGTCCTTTCGTTCCAGACCATCGACACCGACGCCAATCAGACCATTCGTTCCGACATCTTCACCGATGTCCGGGTCACGGCGGACTCAAGGGGAAACAACATCATCGTCGTGGCGCCGGAAAAATGCATGGCACTCATTGAAGCTCTTGTGCGTAAACTTGACGCCGCTCCGAAAGCGGTCTCGCAAATCAAGGTTTTCACCATCGTCAACAGTGACGCCGAAATCCTCGCCAACATGTTGAGTACGCTTTTCGCCACATCGCAAACCGGAACAGCCGCCTCGCAGCCTGCTGTCAGAACAGGGGCGAGTGCCAGCGAAAGTTCCTTGATTCCGGTGCGGTTCGCGGTGGATTCGCGAACCAACAGCATCGTGGCAACCGGTTGTGAAGGAGATCTCAATATCGTCGAAGCGATTCTTGTGCGGCTTGATGAACGCGATCTGAGCAACCGCCGTGTGGTGGTGTACCGTTTGCTCAACGCTCCTTCCACCGATGTTTATACCGCACTCAATGCCTACCTGAACAACGAGCGGTCTCTGCGTCAGTCTACGGAAGTGCTCGTCGGTGATGTGGACCGTTTCCGCAGTGAAGTCGTTGTAACGGATGAACCGACCACGAACAGTCTGATCATCAGCACGACACCCCGCTATTACGAACAAGTCCGACGGATCATCGCGGAACTTGATGAACGGCCGCCGATGGTTTCCATCGCGGTGATGATTGCGGAAGTGACTCTCGGCAACTCCAATGAACTCGGGTTTGAACTGGGGCTTCAGGATTCGCTCCTCTTCGACCGCAGTACGCTTGGAGACGTCATGTTTCAGACAGTGACATCACAGACCTCCTCAGGAACCGTTCAGGATCAGCAGATCATTTCCTCGACGAAGACTCCGGGATTCAATTGGGCCAACCCTTCTGCGGGACTCGGTATGAATGCGTCCGGCAACACCAAAAACGTGGGAAGTCAGGGAATCACCAACTTCGCTCTCGGACGGACTTCCGAACTGGGGTACAGCGGTTTCATGTTCTCCGCGTCGAGTGAATCGGTCAATGTGCTGATTCGCGCCCTCGAAGAACAAAACCGGCTCACCGTGCTCAACAAACCGACGCTGACCACCATGCACAATGTCGAAGCGTTTCTCACCGTGGGACAGTCTGTTCAGCGGATCACGACAACGAGCGAAACCACAAGCGGCGGTCAAAATACCAACATGGAATCCCAGGATGTGGGTATCGTGCTGAAGGTCATCCCGCGGGTGAGTGCCGACGGACGGATTGTCATGCAGATTGACGCTTCCAAATCAAGTCTCGGTGCCGTGGCGGACGGGGTGCCGATCGGAGTGGGAGCCAATGGAACCGCGATCATGTCTCCGAACATCAACCGCACCCAGGTTCAGACCACGGTCAGCACATCCTCGGGACAAACGATTGTTCTGGGGGGACTCATCAACGAGGAAACCGCACAGGTTCATCGTGCCGTGCCGTGGGTTTCCGATATTCCGCTCCTGGGGCAGCTCTTCCAGTACAATTATGACAAGTGTTCCCGAAAAGAAGTCCTGTTCATCATGACGCCCCGGATTTTACGAAGCGATGATGAGATTCAGGCCATGACGCAACTGGAAACGTCACGAATGGCGTGGGTCGGCAGTCATGTCGCCGACATGATGGGGGACTCCACCGTGAAGAAACGGACGGACGACTGGTCGTCGCGGGAAACCGTGATCGAACGGGGCGATGTCTTCAAACCGGAGGAGGATCAACTCATCAAGAGTGAGGAAATCATCAACCGTTCCACGATTGAGGGGATTTCCGCACCGACCCTTGCTCCGGTTCCGCCGCCGCGAAAGTGAAACATTTCAAAGTGAAACATTTCACTGGGCGTCCACGGATGCCGGTACAAAAGGATTTCCTTTCCTGCCGGCTCATCTGTTGATTTCAGATTCGACCAATATCACCAACAATTCCTTTCCCTTGATAAAAGAGACAAAACTCCCATGAAAAAAATATACTTACCTCTGTTTCTGTTAATATTGCTGTTTCCCGGTTGCTCCGCAATGCCGGGCGGCAAAACGATGAAAGAAAAACTGACCTTTTCGAAACCGCGGCCGGTCTTTGTGTTTCCGTTTTGGGAACCGGTGATCCGTCAGCAAAACGGCGAGGTTCAGCACGGCTACGCCGCACGGGTTTTCCTTTACGACAAGTCCCATAAGCCGATCAAGGCGGAAGGAGCAATGGATGTTTGCTGTTTTGAAGAAAAACCGGGGCTTTTCAACAACACACCGACCAAAATCGTCACTTTCCGTCCGGAAGATATGGAGCTGCTCTACTGCGAGTCCGAACTGGGACCGTCGTACACGATTTGGATTCCCTGGGATGAAAAAGACAGCGACGCACCGCAGGTCAGTCTGCTGGTCAAATTCCGTCCGGTCAAAGGCGGAGACGCTTTGATGAGTCAGCAGGCCACACTCGACACACCGGTGAAGACGCTGGCTTCGGGGACAAACGGACGGATTCGCTACGACAATCCCGACAAAGACATTCAGGTTCGGCAGGTTTCCTTTATGGACGGCATGTCGGAAAACCGGAAACTCAACCCGGAACTGGATAAAAAGAGCTGGGACCGTCCTGTTGTGGAACGAATCGTTTCCAAAGAGAACGGACCGTCCCAAATGCAGACGACCACACTGACACTTTCACCGACCTCACGGTTTTCGCAAGGGCCGGTGAACACGGTGACGCAGGACACCGGTCCGAACATGGCGGAAGTGAAACGTCTGCTGGATTTGCAGCAACAACCGTTGCCGCCCGTCACGAACGGTATCCGCCCGGCAAGTTATCAGGATGTTCAGCCGGGACAAACCCCAATGACACAGGGTATGAATTCCCAAGCGGCAAATCCCTATTATCAAATGCCGGTTTATCAACCACCGGTTCCAACGGGAAATCCCGCTCCGGCAACGGTCAATCCTTCGGTTCCGCAACCGGGGAGTCCGCTGTATTATCCGACGAATGATTCGGTGCGACCGTTATCTCATTACGAACCGTCGATACCCCAGGTTCAAGGAGAACAATTTGTTCCGCGAGCCGGCGATCCTGTTCTGTACGCATCAAGCCGGTAAGCGTCACTTCACGGCCGGAAACGTTTGCCGTGATGGAGCCGAGCCGCTTCAAGGAATCCAGTTTTTCCAGCCGGGTGCTCAAACCAGCCGCCCGGCTTGCAGTCTTTCGTGAAGCCGTGCCTTGGGAAGTCGCACTGGAGGAATCCAGCACAGGGGAATCAAACGCCACGACAAACCGCGTGCGGATTTCCGTTGTTGTCCGCCCGGCACCGTAACTTCCCTGATTGCCGTAGGAAGAACTGGAACTTCGTGAAGAGCTGTAGCCGGAACGCGACGAAGAACTCCGGCTGCCGCCGCTTCGCGAGGCGGAAGTCCCCGATGTCGCCCCCGCCCCGATAAATCCGGCGGAATTTCCTCCCGCCCCGACAAATCCTCCGGAATCCATGTTAAGAGCCTCCATTGACCGGATTCCGCTGGTGTCCAGTACCGCGGCGGGAGTATTGTTGTTGGAACTCGACGAAGAGGACAATGAGGTGGAAGTGGAGCGGTTATTACTCGACGAAGAACCGGTCGAATTGACCGTTTGAAGCGTTCCGACACCCGTTTGACTATTACTATTATTCTGTTGTGCCGACACGGGAATCGAACCGGAAACAATCAAACAAACCCCCATCCCGAAAACCAATAAGTATTTTTTCATTTGAATCACCATTCCATTTTCAAAATTTAAGAAACGTACCTCATTCATTAAACCGTAAAACGGTGAAAAAGTTACGGCTTGATTTTTGTTATTCGGTACAATGTTGGGCAAACTCGCCAAAAATGTAGGCGATACTGACAGCTCCGGCATCAATATGTCCGATGGAACGTTCTCCCAAGTTCCTTGCCCGTCCGAACTTAGCGACATAGTCTTTCGTGGCGTCCGCTCCTTTTTGAGCCGCCGCCGCCGCCGCCTGAAACGCAGTTTGAATCTCGCTCTGACTTTTCATCGCTGCGACCGCCGGAATCAAAGCGTCCATAAGGGTTTTGTCACCGACTTTGGCTTTTGTCTGTTTCATGACATTTTGAAGTCCCGCTTCGAATATGGCCGCAACTCCCTGTGTGTCAATCGGTTCCGGCGAGACGCCTTCACTCATTCCCATGAAAAACGCTCCGATAAGCGAACTGGTCGAACCGCAATCCTCTCCCATGACCGCCCAGCCGGCGTCATAAAGAATATCTTTAAGTTCTTTTTCTTCAAGAACTTCCGACGTTACCTTTGCCGCGGCGCGGATCGCCTTGACGATGGAGGTTCCATGGTCGCCGTCTCCTGTGGCGGAGTCGAGTTTGTTCAGTTCCGTAACATTGGCCTCAAGTTTCTGTCTTGCGGCGTCTATCATTCGGGAAAAGGTCTGTTTGGTTAGAAAATTTGTCATAATATCAAAATGAGATTGGAGTTACCGTTTTTATTCTTTGCGCACTGTTGAGGAAATGTTGAATTTCAGT
>JAISQK010000045.1 GCA_031274255.1 Planctomycetaceae bacterium
GCTTCCCGGCCTCCCCAATTGCCGATTTCCGCCCCAAAAATCCATTTTGGTGTTCACCATCAGCCTTTTGGTGTTCACCATCAGCCTTTTGGTGTTCACCATTAACCTTTTGGTGCTCACCATTAATCTTTTGGTGCTCATCATTAACCCATTGGTGCTCACCATTAACCCGTTGGTGATCATCATTGACCTTTTGGTGCTCACCATTAATCTTTTGGTGATCACCATTTTGCTCTGTTTAGGCGGAAAAAGACCGCGTTTTCCATAAAATCGGCATAAATCCTCCCGTCCCAAGCCGGAAATCAACACTCGGAACCTCAAGATTCCTTCCTCGAAGCCTCAAACCGCCGTTCCGAACCTCAAAATTCGCTCCCTGATGTTCAGGAAAAATGCCTCCGGCGGGCCGCGACGCCGCGGCGGGCGGTAGGCTCATGCTCACTGCGTTCGATTCGCCGTCAGTTGGAGAAATCTTTCCAACTTGAGGCCGAAGGCAATCCGCCCGCCGGGGCTTTCCGGCTGCAACGGCACGTTTCCCTTTGATACGGTTTATGGTATAATGGCGTCCCCTAAAAGCCCGCCGTATCCGAAAATTTGACCCGAAGCAGAGACGCCGTATGTCCGAGTATTCCATCCGCTCGCTGATGATTCACCGTTACAAGTCGATCAGGAAACTGCCGAATCTGGAACTTCGTCCGCTGAATGTGCTGATCGGGGCAAACGGTGCCGGAAAGAGTAACTTCGTCTCGTTTTTCATGTTCATGTCGGAACTGATGAACCAACGCTTGCAGTCTCATACGGTGAAACTCGGCGGCGCCAGACGGATTTTACCATACGACTGTCTTCCGTCCGACTGCTTCGCCGCTGTCATCGGTTTCAAAAGCGGTTCCGTCATACTGATCGCCAATCAAACCGACGACGACCGGCTGGAACTGGTTTATGAAGAATTCGCCGGGGCGGACACCAACATTCCTTCCGGGGAACTGGATATGCTGGCCAAAAAATACCGCCGGAATGTCGGTCAAGCGGAGTCGCAACGGATGCGGCTCAACCGTCCGGATTCTCCGGTTTCCGCTCAGGAGGAAGCGGCTCTGACCGCGGTGTCCGGTTGGCGGGTCTATCATTTTCATGACTCCGGCAGTCACGCGGGGGTCAAGCGTTACTCGTCGCTCTCCCAGGGGGAAACGCTTCTGGCGGATGCGGCAAATCTGGCGGCGTTTCTCTACACATTGCGCGAAAAAGAACCTGACCGCTACACTTTTCTGCTCGATACCATCCGGTTGGCGGTGCCGTATTTTCAGGATTTTGTGCTGGAACCGGTCAGCGTCGCCGGAAGTGATGAGCCGCAAATCAACCTTCAGTGGCAACAGGAAGGATGTCCTGTGCCGTTCAGTCCGCATCAGTTTTCCGACGGAACCCTCCGCTTCATTTGTCTCGCCGCGGCACTGAATCAGCCGAAGCCGCCGGAAACAATGGTTTTTGACGAACCGGAACTCGGACTGCATCCTGCGGCGGTGAAGACACTGGCGTCAATGTTCCGTTCCGCCGCGGCGCAAAATCAGGTGATCGTTTCCACCCAGTCGCCGACGCTCCTTGACCAGTTCGCGCCGGAAGAGGTGATTGTTGTCGAACAGGAAAAAGGGAACACCGTTTTCACCCGGCTTGATACGAATCCGCATGAACTGAATGTCTGGCTGGAAACGTATTCTCTCGCCCAGCTTTGGGAAAAGAACATCCTCGGAGGCCGACCGCGATGACGCCGGAACCGAAGAATCCCTCTTCACCCCCCTTTCCGGCAAAGCCGCGGATTCACATCATTTGTGAGGGACAAACGGAAGAAATGTTCGTCAATGTCGTACTGCGTCCGCACTTCGACTCGTTCGGGACGGAAGTGATCCCGCGAATCCTCGGTGCCGCCGGACATCAGGGCGGAAACGTCAGTTACAAAAGAGTCATGACAGACATCCGGCTTCTTTTGCAGACCGACCCGTTTTCATGGATCACGACATTCATTGATTTTTACGGAATTTACGCGACTTTTCCCGGCGTCCGTGAGGCAAAACATCACCGCACGGCACAGGAGCGGTTCGAGATTGCCGTCGAAGCGTTCCTGTTTCAGTTGGCGGAAGACTTTCAAGAAAAGGCGTCGCGAATCATCCCTTACATTCAAATGCATGAGTTCGAAGGTCTTCTCTTCAGTTCACCGGAAGACATCGCCAAAGGGATTTTACAGCCGCATCTGTGGAAGAAATTCGCCAAAATCCTGTTCGAATTCGAGTCGCCGGAAGACATCAATGACAGTATCGAAACGGCACCGAGTAAACGCATCCTGCACATTTTCCGGGGATATCAAAAAGTGCTGCACGGGTCGATTATTGCGCGGCGGACCGGTCTTGAGCGAATCCGTTCCCAGTGTCCGCTGTTCAACGCATGGGTTGAGACGCTGGAACAGATCCAAGCGTGAATTTCAGCAATTCAAACCGCTCCGGCAGCAAGAGGATCCCATGAATCTTCTGCATCATGCCGTCGACCAGATCGCCATTTCCTTAAACAATTTACTCAGCGATTCATGAATATGGATACGGCGGATCGCTTCACCGATGAGCGGGGCGACACTCAAAATCGTCATGTTCGGCAGCATTTTTTCCGGCGGAAGAGGAATCGTGTCCGTAACGGCAATGCACTCCAGCGGCGTATTCGAAAGTTGTTCAATGGCGTTTCCGCAGAAAACACCGTGCGTTGCGCCGATATAAATCTTTCTCGCTCCCAAATGATGGACGAGCCTGGCCGCTCCGCAAATGGAGGACGCTGTGCTGATGAGGTCATCAAGAATGAAGCAGACTTTTCCATCAATAGGACCGCCGATGAGATTCGCCTGTTCGACCCGGTTTCCATAGCGGCGTTTGTCGATAATGGCAAGACTTCCGCCGATGGTGCCGACATGTTCGGCGGCTCGCTTGATACTTCCTTCATCGGGACTGACGACAAGAACCTCGTCACTGGAATAACCCAGATTACGAAAAAACGTGTCCAAAACCGGCGCCGCGGTGAGATGATCGACCGGAATGTCGAAAAACCCCTGAATCTGAGCCGCATGAAGGTCCATTGTCAAAACGCGGTCGGCTCCGGCACGGGTGATAAGGTTCGCAACCAGTTTCGCCGTAATCGGAACGCGGCCTTCATCTTTCCTGTCTTGCCTGGCATACCCGTAATACGGCATCACCACAGTGATCCGCTTGGCACTCGCCCGTTTGAAACTGTCAATCATAATCAAAAGCTCCATCAGATATTGATTGACATTCGTGCAGGTCGGTTGAATAATGAAAACATCCTCGCCGCGGACATCTTCCTCGATTTTACAGCGGGTTTCGCCGTCCGGAAACTGATCGACGAGGATTTTTCCCTGTTCGATTTTGAGGTAATTACAAATTTTCACGGCCAACTCCGGATTCGAGCGACCGGAAAAAACCATTAACTCATTCATGATGTTTCATCCAATATTGCAACAAAATTCCAATAACGTCAAAACCTTTATTGTAAGCGGATTTTCCATTCCATTAAAGGGGATACGTTCCTTTTTAAAGATCAACCGCTCCCACGCCGTAAGTTATTTCATATTATTGAGTTACGAGAATCTTATGCCATTTTCCTGCAGTCCGCATTTGTTTGATATTGAAAAGTAAAAGGAAAGCTGAAGGAAAAATTTTACCATAGTCCACCGCTAAGTCAAGGCAAAAATGATTGAAAAATTGAAAACATCACTTGACACCTATTTTGAGAGCTTTGTACGGCAAATTGGACTTTTAGAGCGGTTAATTATTTGCGCAGACAATATCCATTGTGTTTGAAGTCGTTTTTGCAGCAAACTTGCCCGACCACCACGATACACGGACTTTGCAGATGTTCGCGTTCGACCGTCGCCGTTGCGTTTCCGAGTGTGGTAGGAATGATTTTAGGATCGGAACGAGCGGCGTTTTGAACGAAAAGTACCGGTGTTTCCGCACACATTCCGCCGCGCAAGAGCGATTTACTCCAGAGTTCGACGGTAACGACTCCCATGTAAAAAACCAGTGTGCCGGGAAACGCGGCAAACTGTTCGAAGTCCAAGACTGGCAGCGACGGATCATGTTCATGCGAAAGATGTCCGGTAATCAATGCCACGGCACTGGCGTGATGCCGGTCGGTGAGCGAAATATCCGCACACTGTGCCGCCGCCGAAGCCGCCGTGATTCCCGGTACAACCTCATAAGCGATTCCCGCTTTTTTGAGTGCCAGTGTTTCCTCTTTTAACCGTCCGAAAATGTGCGGGTCGCCCCCTTTGAGACGGACAACAATGCGTCCCCTACTTGCCGCCTCGACCATACGGCGGTTGACTTCGGTCTGCTTGATTTTACGTCCGGTGTGCGGAACGCCCAGCGACACCAGCTCCGCACCGCTTCGGGCAAACTTCAGTGTTTGCTCATCAACGAGGTAATCGTATAAAATAAGATCTGCCGCCGCAATGCACTTCACCGCCTTATAGGTCAACAGTTCCGGGTCACCCGGCCCCGCACCGACGAGATAAACCTTGCCCGACGGATTCGGCGGCGTCTTCTCCTGATTTTGGATGTTCAAAATTTCCCCTTCATGCAGCATTTTTGTTATCGGCGTCTGCGGCACGGTATCAAGCAGGCACAGCGTCAAACAGGACAACCTGTGTCATTGAGCCGCCTATAATTGAGCCGTTGTCAGGGATTCATTGACCGCGTGAAGCCCGCACTCGGTTTTAAGCTGTCCCGACCATCGTCCGGCACGTTCATCTTCCCCCGGCAGCGTCGGACGTGTACAGGGAGCACAGCCGATACTGGTGTAACCGCGGTCATACAATACGTTGTACGGAATCGACTCGCGGACAATTCTATTCCAAACATCCTTGTTTGTCCAGAGAGCCAGCGGTGCGATTTTCACGAGTCCGAACTTTGCGTCCCAGCCGACGACCGGCGTGTTGGCACGGGTCGGTCCCTGGTCCCGCCGGAGACCGGAAATCCAGGCATCATAGTTCGGTGCAACCTTTTCAAGAACGCGGACTTTCCGCTCATAACAGCATCGGTTCGAGTCAACCAGGTACAACGGACCGCCGTGCAGTTTTTCGTACTCCTCCACCGATAACTCGGAAGAAACCCGTTCAATCGTGATGTTGTACTTCGCACTGATTTTCCCAAGAAGCTCCAGGGTTTCGGGAAACTGATAACCGGTGTCAAGGTTGAACACGGGAATTTTCGTTTCCAGTTTCGCCAGAATCGAAAGAATCACACAGCCGCTGCTTCCGAGTGCCGTCCCCATTGTCAGTTTCGGGGCATAGGTGTCTATTGCCCAGCGCAGAATCGTCTCCGGTTCGTTTCCTTCAAGTTTTCTGTTCCAGTGTTTGATAAATTCCGCTTGCTCCGGTGTCGGCTGTTTACTCATGACTCTTCCCGCAATTCATAGTACTTATTGTTAATCAATGTTTAAAATCGTATGCCGCTCAATCATTCAAATGCTGTAATCTTCCGCAAAAATAACGGTTTTTTTCGGGACGACAAAAACACGGGCGTTGACATCGAAATGATACAGCGAATACTTCTCATGCGACATTTCGACGAAAATTTCCTTGTTGCCGTGATCCGTCAGTTCAATTTTGGCAATCGAACCGGCAAGCTGAACACGGCGGATGGTCGCGGGAAAACCGTTTCCATCAGGATTGTCCGGCAGGAGTTCGATTTCATGGGGCCGCACGAAAAACTCCGTTGTTTTCCCTTCCGGCGACTCCTCAAACACGGTTCGTCCTGCAACGACGCGGCCATGAAACAGGTTGACACTTCCGAGAAAATCCATAACAAAAGCGTTTTTCGGTCTGTGGAAAACATCGTTCGCCGAGCCTTCCTGTTCAATGCGGCCTTTATTCATCACAATCACACGGTCGGCGAGTTCCAAAGCCTCTTCCTGATCGTGCGTGACAAAAATGCTTGTCAGTTTGATTTCGTCATGCAAACGCCGCAGCCACCGCCGCAGATTCTGCCGCACTCTGGCGTCGAGAGCTCCGAACGGTTCGTCAAGCAGCAGGAACTTCGGCTCAATCGCGAGTGCCCGAGCCAGTGCGACACGCTGCCGCTGACCTCCGGAAAGCTGGTCGGGATACCGCTTTTGCATGTTGTCGAGCTGAACCAGATGAATGAGTTCCATCACGCGGTCTTTGATCTGCGCACGGGAAAGTCTGCCCGGTCCGCGGCGGACACGGAGTCCGAACGCGATGTTTTCAAATACCGTCTGATGCCGGAAAAGTGCGTAATGCTGAAAGACAAAACCGATCCGCCGTTCCGCAATCCGGTTTCCGACAACACTTTTGTCTTTGAACAAAATGTCGGAATCGTGACCGGGTTCAAAATCTTCAAGTCCGGCAATGATCCGCAAAAGCGTGGTCTTTCCCGAACCGGACGGTCCGAGCAGTGCCACCAGCTCGCAGTCGGGAATTTTCAAACTCACATGATCAATTGCGAGAAAATTTCCGAACCGTTTTGTGATATTCTTAACTTCGATGCTCATGTCGGTTGTTTTTATGTTCCTATGTTTCCGTATTTCTGCGTCCCCGTTTGACTTTCCATTCCACGATGCTCTTGGCGATGAGCGTGATGATCGCGAGTCCCGCAAGGAGCGTCGCCATCGAAAAAGCCGCAACGGTCGAATAACCGGCGTAAAGCGTTTCGATATAAAGCGGTACGGTGTTCGTTTCCCCGCGGATGTGACCTGAAACAACACTGACGGCACCAAATTCCCCCATCGCGCGTGCGTTGCACAAAATCAGACCGTAGAGCAGCCCCCATTTGATGTTCGGCAGCGTGACCCGCCAGAAAATACTCCAGCCTCCGGCACCGAGCGACACTGCGGCTTCTTCTTCGAGTGTTCCCTGTTCCTGCATGAGCGGAATCAGCTCCCTCGCAACAAACGGAAATGTCACAAAAACCGTGGCCAGCACGATTCCCGGTGCGGCAAAGATGATCTTGATGTCGTGATCAATCAGCCACGCTCCAAGTGCCGTCCGCTGACCAAAGGCAAGCACGAAAATCAAGCCTGCAATCACCGGCGAAATCGCAAACGGCAAGTCGATCAGTGTAATCAAAATGTTCTTTCCGCGAAACTGGAATTTTGTAATGCACCACGCCGCCATGACCCCGAATACCACATTCATCGGTACCGCGATTCCCGCCGTGATGAGTGTCAGCCTGATGGCCGACCAGGCATATTCGTCTTTGAAACTTTCCAGATAGGCTCTGGTTCCCTGGCGGAACGCTTCGGTAAAAATCGAAATCAGCGGTATGATCAAAAACAGCGAGACAAACAACAGTGTCAGCGTGATCATGAGGATCGGAATGACCCGGTCGCTCCATCGAGTGGTTTTGTTTTTCATCTTAAACTTTTCATCTTAAATTCTGTCCGGCTATGGCAATCACCTCCCGACGCGGCGGGCATAGTATTGCGAAAGATTGATAATCAGCATCAAGACAAATGACACGGACAACATCACGACGGAAATGGCGGTGGCACCGGCGTAATCATACTGTTCCAGTTTCGCCACGATCATCAGCGACGTGATTTCCGTTTCAAACGGTATGTTCCCTGAAATGAAAACGACCGAACCGTATTCGCCGAGTGCCCGGGCAAAGGCAAGTGTGAAACCGGTAATCAATGCCGGCCACACCGACGGCAGAATGACACGCCAAAACGTCTGAAATCGGGATGCGCCGAGCGATTCCGCCGCTTCCTCGACCTCTTTGTCGAGTTCCTCCAGTGTCGGTTGGAGTGTACGGACGACGAACGGCAGTCCGATAAATGTCAGAGCGATCAGCACTCCGAGCGGCGAATACGCACTTTGAATCCCGAATCTGTCGAACCAGCTTCCCACCCAGCCGGTGGAAGCGTAGATGGTCGTCAACGCGATTCCTGACACGGCGGTCGGCATGGCAAACGGCATGTCAATGAGCGCGTCAAGAATCCGTCTGCCGGGAAAACGGTACCGAACCAATGTCCAGGCGGCGATGAATCCGAACACGGCGTTGATGAGTGCCGCAAAAAATGACGCTCCAAATGTCAGCCGGTAGGAGGCGAGGACTTGTGTCGATGTGACCGCTTTGAGAAAATCGGTAAACGTCAGCGACGCGGTGTTCCAAACCAACAGCGAAAGCGGCAGCAACACGATCAGACTTAAATAGGTTACCGTCACGCCGAAAGTCAGCCCGAAACCGGGAATAATACTTCGTTTTTTCACCGGAAAAAATCCTTTGTACGACTAATGGAATCCCTCAAACGTTATCTCGCATTGATTTGATCGAACACGCCGCCGTCGCTGAAGTGGATTTTTTGAGCCTTTTGCCAGCCGCCGAAAACATCATCAATACTGAACAATTCGACTTTCGCAAAGTTGTTCGAGTATTTTTTCAGCACTTCCGGGTCACGCGGACGATAATAGTTTTTCGCAGCGATTTCCTGACCTTCCTTGCTGTAGAGATATTTGAGATACGCTTCGGCGGCCTTGCGGGTTCCGCGTTTATCGACCACTTTATCAATGACCGCCACCGGCGGTTCCGCCAGAATACTGATCGGCGGAACGACGATTTCAAACTGATCCGCACCATATTCCCGAACCGCAAGGTACGCTTCGTTTTCCCAGTTGAGGAGCACGTCGCCGATCCGTCGCTGCACAAAAGTTTGCGTGGAACCGCGGGCCCCGGAATCCAAAACCTTGACATGTCTGTACAATTCGGCGGTATATTCGCGGGCTTTTTTCTGAGCCGCCGTGACCTCGTTGGCGTATTTCGGATCGTTGAGCTTCTTCAGATCGCCGAGCTGCTGCTTCAGAATGGCTCCCCAACCGGCAAGATAACTCCACCTTGCCACACCGGATGTCTTGGGATGGGCGGCAATCACCGACACACCGGGCTTGAGGAGGTCTTCCCATTTCGTGATTTTTTTCGGATTCCCTTTACGCACCAAAAACACTACGGTTGACGTGTAGGGGGTGCTGTTGTCCGGAAGCCGCTTTTGCCAATCCTGCGGAATCGACTTCGATTTTTCCGCGATATTTTCAATGTCATACGCCAAGGCCAATGTCACGACATCCGCTTCAAGCCCTTCAATCACAGCTAGGGCCTGCTTGCCGCTGCCGCCGTGCGACTGCTTGATTTTCACGTTGTCACCGGTTTCGGCCTTGTAATGTTTGAGAAATGCTTGATTGAACTGCTCGTAAAGTTCCCGCGTCGGGTCGTACGACACATTGAGAAGCTCAATATCCGCGGCAAACAGTGAAGTGCCTGCCAAACTCAGTGCGGCGATTAATAATAGTGAGACAAATCTCTTTTTCATTTTTTTCTTTCTCCTTTTGAGAGGTGACGCAACGTTGCAAAAATCATAGACAGGACATTGTGCCTACTGATCAAGTAGAGACATGCAATCCGTATGCCAAACCGAAAATTCCGCATTTTATGGGGAAATGGCACGATTTCGCCGTGATAATACAAGGATTCCCGTGATATTTAGCGGATACGTGAAATATCACGGGTTCGGCATCGGGAAGAGGGAAAGGCAAAAAAAGAGCCGGAGACAGTTCCCCGGCTTAACCCAAGTCTGACAAAATCACCTTTTCCACGTCACGAGACGGTCTGAATGTCTTCAAGAAAACGAGGGAAGCTGATACGGTCGATTGCGGCTCCGAAACGTTCCTTGTCGTTTCCGTGAACAGCATACCAGTCAATGATGAGTTTGATCAGCCGTAGAAGTTCGGTCTTGTTTTTCGCGGGAATCGGCAGTTTGTCTCCCCAACGGGGCGACTTTCCCGACATTCCGCCGACGGAAATTTCGAACCCGCGAGCGGACCCCATGATTCCGAGATCGTTAATTTGCGGCTTGGAACAACAGTGACGGCATCCCGCCACAGCAATTTTAAATTTGTGCGGCAGATTCTTCCGCTTGCCGAACTTTTTGAAAAGTGCGTCCGCCAGCCCTTGCGTGTCGATGGTTCCGAACTTGCAATAGGTTCCCGGACATGCAACGATGGCCCGCACACATTTTCCGCTTCGTGCCGATTCGAGCGGCGACTTTTCGAGTGCCTTCCGCAAGAGCGGCAGTTTCTGATACGGCACATGCGGAATCTCAAAGCCTTGCCGTGTCGTCAGATGGAGCGTGCCGTTGCCGTAACGGTTGGCGAGTGTTGCGGCGGCACGCAGTTTTTCAGCGGTCATCAGTCCGCCTACGACGAGAATCCTCACCGTAAAACGCATACGATTCCGGCTTAGACCGGCGGCTTTTTCGGCATAAATCGCGGAATCCTTGAGGGCGGCGATTTCCGCAGCCGTAACAATCGGTTCGGGAAGAAGAGACTTCGGCATAATCATTCCACCGTGCGGTGACATAGGACAACGGGAAAACTGTGCTTGCAACAGGAAAGCAAACGGCAAACTCTCATTATAAACTTGCTATCACGGAATGCAAGGGAGATGAGGACAGCGGATTTGCCGGGCTTGAAGACAAGCCGGAAGAGGGATACCAATGCGCTAAACTTGACCCATAAAATCAAACATTTCCCTATAGTCGTAGAGGGTGTGGAATTTCTGCAGACCCCGCCAAACTGTTTTGACGCCGGGCGGACCGTCACTGGGCGCGCCGGGGGCCGCCGAGATTACCTATGTGCTCCACCGCTTCCCCTATCGTGTACGGTTTTTTAGGCGATTCCTTTGTTCTGTTCGCAACACAATACAACACTTTCCATTCCTCTTCGTCAAACA
>JAISQK010000090.1 GCA_031274255.1 Planctomycetaceae bacterium
CACGGGAGGTTGCGGACCGGAAAGCCGCAGTACAAGTTACCGGAAAGAACGTTTGAGTTTTGTTTATCCGCTGCTACCGTACATTGAGCAGACAGCGATTTATGACAACATCAAGGGACGTTTGGATTCCAATGGTTCCTGCGATTGGATCTGGTACGGCGGTGCCAATACTCCTTCCGTGGCTCCCGTTTCGATTTTTGCCTGTCCGTCCGATACCAGTGCCGTTGTACCGCAGGGACAGTTGCAACGTATCAATTACCGCCTCAATTGGGGAGACATCGTTTCTAACTGTGACTCCAATACGGTTCGTTCTCCTTTTCGTCACGGCAATACGGAAACTTCCAATTTCGGAACCCTCACGGACGGAACCTCCAATACCATCGCTCTTGCAGAAGCTCCGGTCACAACGGAATACGGTCCCAATCCGGGAGTCAAACGCGGAGTTGCGGAATTAGGGATTGACGGAGACGGAAGTACCGTTGCGGGACTTTGTCTAGCCAAAAAGAAAGCGGATGGAACCGTGGACAGCAGTATTACCGGTAACTCATCACGTCCCGATTTGTTTCTCGGTCGTCGTGTTTATGATGGTCTCATGCCTGCGACAGGGGTGAATTTTATCCTGCAACCCAATTCGCCGTTTTGCGGCTATGCCAGTGCTCCTCTGAATGCAACTTATTCCGGATTTTATGGCACGGGGAGTTTTCATACCGGCGGAGTGAATGTCGTTTTGTGTGACGGATCGGTCCGGTTTGTTTCCGATACCGTGGATGCGGGGGATCCCAATCAAAACCCGCGCACGGCAACGGGAATTTCATCCGGGAATCTTTGGGC
The DNA here is from genome assembly GCA_031274255.1 of Planctomycetaceae bacterium. GTDB lineage: Bacteria > Planctomycetota > Planctomycetia > Pirellulales > Thermoguttaceae > WRMR01. The sequence goes on from JAISQK010000090.1 coordinate 832, forward strand.
CAGTTCCTTTGCTTCCATTTACGGGGTCTGGGGCGCCGCAGCCACTCCCGGCAGCGGGGAAAGCAAGCAGCTTCCTTAAGTGCCGGTTCTGTTTTCAGGTGATGACAACACACAAATTTTTGTTGTCGTCACTTGTTTATTTTGATTTCAGCGTTTTCAAAAGGAGGTAGAATCACCGTGCAATATCCATTAAACTTTCGGTTGTTAATGTTATTTCTGTTGAGCGGGCTGTTCGGGGCGGTTGGCTGTTCCGGCGGCGGACTTCGCACGGAATATGTGGAAGGGGTCGTGACATTGGACGGTAAGATATTGCCCGATGCCACCGTTTCCTTTTCCCCCGTGACGGAAGGTGCGGGAACTCCCGCGGTCGGGAAGACCGATTCCGCGGGAAAGTACACTATGACATCCGTGCGGGGCGGAAAAGACGGTGCCGGGACGACGGTCGGCAAGTACAAGGTTTCGGTTTTCAAAGAGGTTGCCACAAAACAGTACACCGAAGAGGAAATTCGAAAAATCATTGCCCGTGACGGCGTCGTGGATTGGGGTTACAAAGTGGTTGTTCCGGTTCGATACACCAACCCCGCGACTTCGGGACTGACCGCCGAGATCGTCAAAGGGAAAAACCTTTCCTGCGACTTCGCCTTGACAAGTCCATGAAGCAGCGTAGCACGCTGCACCGCAGTAGCCTCATGGTCACTGCGTTCCATTCGGCTTCCGTTGGATAACGTTTCCAACCGCTTGCGAGGTGCGATGGAACGGACATGTCCCTCTCGGAAACCCGAAATCCGCTTCCTGATTTTCGGGAGGAATGCCTCCGGCGGGCCGCGACGGGCGGATGGAGCTACCGCTCCGAAGCAATGACCCGCTCCCGATGGTCGCTGGAGTCCGCGAGCGGAACAACGTTATCACTGGAAGCCGAACGCGAAGCCGTGAGGCAAGTGCCTGCCGCGGCATCGCGGCTGCGATGCAACAGTATGTTGCCGTGTTACGTTGGTGTCGCGGCTCGTGGACGCGGGACTCTGAGATTGAACAGTCCGAAAATTTCGTCCTGGTTCATTCCTGTTGATGTATTCAAGCCTCGTGCTCCAGACATGATCGTCTCGAAAAGCTCCCGTTTTTCCCGCAAAATCCGGTCGATTTTTTCCTCAATCGTGTTGGCAACAAGAAAACGTGTCACCGTAACCGGCCCGGAAGCCCCGATCCGATGGGCACGGTTGATCGCCTGATCCTCGACGGCCGGATTCCACCACCGGTCGAACAGAAAAACGTAACCGGCGAACTGAAGGTTCAGTCCGACACTTCCGGCGCCGTAACTCATCAGAATCACGTGACAATCCGGGTCGTCACGGAATTTCTGAATGACGCCGTCCCGCAACTTCGACGGAATCCGTCCGTGATACTCCACGGGATTAAAACGGGCAAGATGCTTTTTAATCTGAGTCAGTGAGTCCACCCATTGACTGAAAATGATTGCTTTCCGTCCGCTTTCGGCAACCTCCTCAAGATCAGCGAGCAGACGTTCCATTTTCGTACTTTCGCCTGTCGCCGGATCAAAGTTGCAAATCTGTTTTAACCGCAGCACAAGTTCAAAGACATGCTGAATGGTGATGTCCCGTTCCATGTCCTTGAGCCGCATCACCCCTTCTTCCTCCGCAAGATGATACGATTGCTGCTGCGAACTGGTCAGTTCCAACTCAGCGTCACGAAAGAGTTTAGGCGGTAAGTCCGTGAGGACTTTGTCTTTGGTCCGCCGCAAAATGTAGTCGCCGACACGTTCCCCCAACTCTGCCGGTTTCAGGTCGTTGGAAAGGTAACCCGGAGCAAGAAACTCGAAAATGCCGACCAAATCATCGGACGAATTTTCCACCGGCGTCCCGGTCAAAGCCCAGTTACGGCTCCTCGAAAGAGCTCGAACCGCCTGACTTGTCGCGCCATTTTGATTTTTGATGCGCTGCGACTCGTCCAGCACGACGAGATCGAAATGGATTCCCCCCTGACTTCGCGGACGGTCATAATACTCACGGTCCCGATTGAGAAGCTCATAATTGGCAATCCGTATCGGAATGTCATCCAACTGCCAAAGCCACTTGCGGCGTGCCGGATTCCCTTCAATGACCTGAACATGCAATTCCGGCGCCCAAAGTCCGAACTCGCGGATCCAGTTCGTCACAAGCGGTTTCGGACAAACAAGCAACGCATTCCGAAGTTCGCCGTTTCGCAGTAAAAGCCGAATTGTGGTAATCGCCTGCATCGTTTTACCGAGTCCCATTTCATCCGCCAAAATCGCTTTGTGTGAGGAATAAAGAAACGAGATTCCCGCCCGTTGATACGGAAACGGTTCAAACGGAATATTCAGCGACGGCTGCGACAAAATCGTCTCAAGCGGCGGCTGCAAAAGGTAGTTGAGACGATCCTCCAACTTGATTGCGTCCGGCGGAATCCGGAATCGTGTGTACTGTGAGGAGATTTTTTCCGGCAATTCCCGCCGTTCCGGCTCCGTAAGTGCTGATTCCGATTCGGGCTTTGGCCTGGCAGCGGTTTTTTCACGGTTTTCCGACTCGGAAATCTTCCAGACCGAAGAACCGGGACCGAATAAAAAACTATTCACAGGAATCGCGGCGGCCCCATGCACCGGCATCGACAAAACCGTCACTCGGGAACGGAGTTTTCCGATAGCCACCGACCGGACATTCAGATCAATCTTTCGAGTCAGAGCTTTGTTCCAACCCGTCACGAATGGTTTCACCGGAATCATAAAATCCCGTACAGAAAACACCTTGATCGGTTGTACCGGAGTCTTCTCGGTAATATTCTCATCAGTGATATTTTGAGAACGGCACTCCTGTGCCACGGATTCTGAATTCGGCACAAGAACCCAATCACCGGCCGGCGCCGCGATTTCAGGCCAAAGAGAGGAAAAATCGCCGGGAAAAGAAGTAAGGTTTTGAATCATTTTTTACGCCGCCCTTTGTGCTTCTTCCAACGCAAGTCTGATTCTTTCAAAGGGTTCCAGCAAATCCATCTTTTCGGAAAATGTTTCAATCCATGTGAGGATTTCCTCGCGGGAATGTTGCGGCGGATTTTCGGCAATCCCAAACTCTTTTCCATGGACCACCGTCATGTTTAACGGATTGCCGTCCGCGTCCAATACGGACTCACGTAATACTTTTTCACGAGCCGTTTCACCATCCATGCCGAATTCCGAAAGCCTGATTTCCTGCTGGCGCGGATTTTGCGGCACGTAAATCATCGGAGCGTTTATTTGATTTTGTGCCGACAAAACAAATGGATAATCGGTGAGAAACAACATCGGCATGTTTTTGGACCGCTGAATCAAAGTCGGTGCGATTTGCTCACCGCAAAGAAACGCCCTAAGTGTCGTTCCGTAAAGGATTTCCTGTGCTCGTGTCGCCCGAACCGGCGCGGTGCAGTGGAACTCAACCGGCCGGGCGGATATGTTCAAAACAAGATAACCGCCAATAAAACCGTACCGGACATTTTCGGTGACCGTCAAAAAGCCCAAAAGCGACATTTCTGCCGCTGTTTTTCTGGAAGAGTGATTTTGCATATCTGGCATTTAGGGGAAATCGGGTCAATGGCCGAACCGACTTTAGAATTTCCCAAAAGCGTTGTCTTGATTTTTTGTCGTGAATGTGTTACGATATTTCTTATTGAGTTTCACCCGCAATGCAGGTCTCGTATTTGAGGATAAAATCCTCCAAGCCGTTTTCATCGGAACCGACTCCATGATTGAGCCATTGAATCCAAAGACAGAAAACATCGTTTCCATTCACGATCTCCAAAACTTGATTCGCGGGATGTATTTTGAGAAAGATGTGCAGCGCGGGGTGGATGGAACGTTTATGTGGCTTATGGAAGAGGTCGGCGAGTTGGCGGCGGCACTGCGGAGCGGTTCCCCGGCGGAAATTCGTGAGGAGTTTGCCGATGTCATTGCCTGGCTGGTGACGATTGCCAATGTCGTGAACTGTGACTTGACGCAGGCACTCCTCGAAAAATATGGTTCCGGCTGTCCCGGCTGCGGCAAATTGGTCTGCGATTGCCCTGATTCGGAAAAGCCGTAGCATTCCACTTTAGTTATCAACAACGGAGAAATCCCATGACTGGTTACGAACGGATTATGGCACTTTGCGACGGGCAAAGGTCGAAGACGCCGCTGATGCCGATCACAATGATGTTTGCAGCGGCGCAGTTTGGAATCCCCTATCGTGAATACGCGACGGATTATGAAAAACTCGTCGCCGCGCAAATTTTCACGGCGGAAAAGTTCCACTTTGACTATGTGTCGTCGATTTCCGACCCTGCCCGTGAAGCGGCGGATTTGGGAGCGGCGATTCGATTCTTCGACAATCAGCCTCCGGCCATTGACGAGTCGAACGCGCTTCTGAGTGAGAAGAGTGTCTTGAAAACGCTTCCGTTTGCCGACCCGTTCCGGCCGGGAAGCCGCATGTTCGACCGTGTTCAGGCGGCGGCGCTTTTCACGGAAAAAGTCAAGGGGCAACTTCTCATCGAAGGTTGGGTCGAAGGACCGTGCGCGGAAAGTGCCGACCTGCGGGGAATCAATCATTTCATGATGGACTGTATGCTCGACCGTGATTTTGTCGTCGAACTTTTTGAATTTGTGACGGAAAACGCGATTCAGTTTGCTCTGGCACAGGTCGAGGCCGGTGCCGATCTGATCGGAGTGGGAGACGCGGCCGCTTCACTGGTCGGTCCGAAAATTTACGAGGAATTTGTGCTTCCTTACGAACAGCGGCTCATCAACAGCATTCACGCGGCTGGAGCGAAAGTCCGCCTCCACATTTGCGGGAATACCAACCGGATTACGCATCTGATGGCAAAAACCGGAGCCGACCTCATTGATTTGGACTTTATGGTGGACATGAAAAAAGCCCGCGACGCAATGGGACCGAAGCAGATTCTCACCGGAAACATTGACCCCGTGAAGGTTCTCTGCAACGGCACACCGGAACTTGTGTATCAAAAGCTGAAGGAGTGCCGCGACGCCGCCGGAAAACGGTACATCGTCGCCGCAGGATGTGAAGTGCCGGTCGGAACACCGGAGGCAAATGTCCGTATGATGCACCATTTTGCAAGGTCAGGGGCTTAAAGGAAAATCATTTTTTGACTTGTATTTCGTTAGCGGTCGGAAAAGGGTCGCTCTGAACCTGTTTACGGAACTCTTTGGAGTTTTTTGTTTCCATGCCCAAAAGACTCTTTTTGGACACGGCGGCATTGTTGCTTGTCCGACATCCGCTGAACCAAAACGGACTCAGAAGCAATGCTGAAACAATAAAAAAACGAAAAGTCAATGATTTCATCGAATTGAAAAGATAATACAGATTTCCGTATCTGTTCAAGGCCGTTCGGAACTCAAAAAGCCTTCCACCGTCGCGGGTTTGTCCACCGTCGCACAGCCGATTGACAGTACCGCCGTCACCAAAAAAAACGTCGCAAGCATAAGAAAAAGGATTTTCTTCATACCATTCACCGCAAAATTGATATAATAGTAATAATCGTCACTTTATTATCTATCGGACGGTTTTTCGCCTTCCTGCACAATAAAATTTTGTTTTTGCGGAAACTTGATTTTGGGGAGAGTTTGACGCAGCAACAAACAAGGTGAACGAAATCATCAGAAAAAATTTTCCCCAAAAGCAGCAATTCCCGCTTGACTTCGGGAATTGTCGTGGATAAAATAGCAGTATTCAGGTTGATTTGTGTCAATCCGTGTTAAATTTTCGTGAAACGTTTTCGAAAAGAATCAAATCATTTTTCCAACTAATGAGGAGAAAAACCATGCAAAAATTCACTTTGTGTCCGAAATGTCAAAATGGGGGGGGGTGGTAGTCTGTACGGCCTCCCGCATCGTAGAAGCCAATGCCGCAAATGCCAATGCTGTCGATGCGAAAAGTTCTGCAAACACTGCCCAAAACTCTTTTGTCCGTTCCGAATCCACTGCCCCATCGGGTTCGACTGTCCGATCCGCTTTTACCCTTGTCGAGCTTCTCGTCGTGATTGCAATCATTGGTATCTTGATTGCTCTTCTTTTACCCGCGGTTCAGGCCGCCCGCGAAGCCGCAAGGCGAATGCAGTGCAGCAACAATCTCAAGCAGACAGGGTTGGCGTTACATAACTACCACGACACTCATAACTACATCCCTTCCACATGGATTATCATGAAAGGGAATTATCGAAGCGGTTATGCGGATGCCGGATGTTACAGCGCATTCACAGCGATGCTGCCTTACATGGAACTCAACACCATCTACGAGGAAATTCTCACACAAAAATGTGACGCTTGGTATTTTTTCCAATATCCAAACCTTTACAAACCAATTTCCGTCTTCAGTTGTCCTTCCGACGGAACCTCAAAAGAAGTCGGACCGAATGCTCCCCGCACGAATATTTCCCTGTGTCTCGGAGATGCTGTTGTGCAAATGGCCAAACCTGAGTATTCCGATAACGTGAAGAACCGGGGTCTGTTCCGTCCCGGTGAGTGGAAAACTTTCGGTTCCATAACGGATGGATTGAGCAATACCATCGCTTTCGGTGAACATGTTGTTTCCGATACTGTTGGAACACATAACGTCAAAGGAGGTCTTTATGTCGGTACAGGAATGAACAACTCTTATCTGATCAAACCTTCCGTTTGCATGAATAACGCAAGGAGTGCAGCGAGTCCAAATACATTGAATAACCCGGTGGCAACTCTCGGACGCGGAAACATGTATTCCCATGCTTGTCTGGTATATACGGCATTCAATACGGCACTTCCGCCGAATGCTCCATCCTGTGTCCCCGTGTCGAGCGAAACGGTTTGGGGATTTTACACCGGTTCCAGCTATCACACCGGCGGAATCAATACTGCCCGTGCCGATGGAAGTGTTCAGTTTGTTTCGGACACAGTGGATACGAACGGATTGCCGGATCATACCCAGGGAAGTTCGTTTTCCGGTGAAAGTCAGTTTGGTGTCTGGGGAGCGATGGGAACACCGAATGGCGGTGAAAGCCGGTCATTGTAATAACAAGGATGAAAAGGGAAAATATCATGCAAAGAAAACATTCTGTTTTTGTTCCCGTTTGCTGTGTTTTACTGATGTTGAACGGATGCGGCGGTGCAAAAAAACCGGAAGGAATGCCGCCGTTGTATCCCTGTCAGATCACGATTACACAGGAAGGAAAACCTCTGGCGGATGCTGTTGTTTCATTGGCTTCTGAAAATAACAAGTGGCAAAGCAGTGCTCAGACGGACACAAAAGGGGTTGCCGAATTGATCACTTACGGGCAATTTCTCGGAGTTCCGGCAGGGACCTACAAAGTGCTTGTGGTGAAAAGAGAATTGGACGGTCCCCCGCCGGTTTCCAACACGGATGCTGAAGGAAGAGTGCTCGGCGGTCCGCAGGGGCAACCATCATTTCCGAAGTACATTGAACGAGTCCATCCGGTTTATTCCGCAAAAGAGTCTTCTCCCCTGACCATTGAAATCAAGCCGATGAAAAGTGGAAATGATCAGACTTTTGAAGTGGGAAAATCCCCGTGATTGAAATGATGTGCGGAAAAGAAAATCATAAAATACCGGAAAATTTCGTCCGTCTCTGGATCAATTGATTTCTATTTGGTAGAATAACGGCCTGTCGTGTTTTGACTTTATCCCGGTGAGATTGTACCGGATAAAAAGTTTAAGCTCCCGACAGACCATTGATTTCTGAATGGACTTTTGCTCTCGTTGAACGACAAAACCTATCACCCCATAACCCTATAACCCTTTAACCAAAAAATTACAAATGTTAAGAATATGGACAATTTGTTTAGCAGTGAGTCTCTGTTTTGGAAACGCTCTTTTTGCGCAACAAAAATTACCGAAGGTTGACGAGCCGTCGCCGTATCAGGTTGTTTGGGACTCGCCAAGCAAAAACGTGTACGGAACCATGCCGATCGGTAACGGCGAAGTCGCTCTCAACGCATGGATTGACGAACTCGGCGACTTGAAATTTTATATTGCGCGGATTGATGCACTTGATGAAAACGCGCGAGTTGTGAAACTCGGCGCGGTGCGGTTTCGTATTGGCGAGGCTGATGTCAAGCGGACAAAAGAATCGTTCAAACAAACGCTCGACATCAAGCGAGGCATACTCGAAGCGGAGTACGGAACCGGTGATGAAAAAGTTTCGTTGCGGCTTTGGGTTGACGCGAATCGTCCGGTGATCGTTGTGGAAATCTCAACGGCAAAATCCGTAACGGCAACCGCGTTCGGCGAAATTTGGCGAACCAGGCAGGAAACAATTAAATCTGTTGAAGCCAGTGATTTTTATCGTGACATGAAACCGGAAAAGGATATTGTTGTTGAGCCGGATGTTGTTCTTTTCAATCGTTCCAATGACATCGGTTGGTATCACCGGAATATTCATTCCACCGCGTATCAGATTTCCGCAAAGTTGCAGGGACTCGACGATTTCCCGCGTGAAGACCCGCTGTTGCATCGGACGTTTGGCACGCTGATTCGTTGTGAGAGACCGCATCGGATTGATGATTTGACGCTGCAATCCACGGCGGGACAAACGCATCGTTTTGAAATTGCCGCGCACACAAAACATCCGGCAACCGAATCCGAATGGTTGAATGAAACAACACAAATTCTCAACGACGCGCAAAAAATATCTTTTGCGAAGCGGAAAGAAAAACACGAGTCGTGGTGGAACGATTTTTGTTCGCGAAGTTATATTCACCTCTCGCAAAATCAAAATCCCGCCGCCGCTTCAACCAAAAATTCCATTCCGGTCAACAAACATTCCGTCAAGATTGGACAAGATCAAAACGGCGGCTCAAAAGTGAACGGTTCTTTCGGGCGGGTTGCGTTTTATCAAAAAACTCTTTCTGTTGACGAAATTCAAAAACTTGCCCAAACAGACGCGGCGAAAATTGACGATTCTCAAAAGCCGTTTTTTGTCACCGTTCCGAAAGTACCGACGACAATAAACGATTCCGCCGATTGGAAATTTCATAACGGCTTGACAATTGAGGCGTGGGTTCATCCGGCAAGTGTGAAGAATTATTTTCGGATTGTTGACAAAATTACGCCCGGCGGTTCTGACGGTTTCCTTTTTGATGTTACGCCGGGCGGCGGTTTGCGGTTCATTATTGGTCAATCTCAGCATGTTTTTCCGAACGTTTTTGCGGCGGATCGTTGGCAACATGTTGCCGCGACAGTTTCGCCGAGCGGTTTTGTGCAATTATTTGTTGACGGCAAACCGCTTGACAATTCTTTGATCAATAACAATTTATCCGATGCGTTTGTTTTGACGCGGGCTTACACGTTGCAACGTTATGTTTCCGCCTGTGCCGGTCGGGGACGTTACGCGATCAAGTTCAACGGTTCGCTCTTTACCGTGCCGGAAAAAGGGCAACCCGGCGATGCCGATTA
>JAISQK010000170.1 GCA_031274255.1 Planctomycetaceae bacterium
CATTGTGCAGGTGATTATTCTTACCGGTGGACAATCTCCGGAAAAGATCAAAGCCGGGGGGCATTGGGGTACCGGTGTTATCTTGGAATGTCGGCGGCGACGGACGGAACATCCAATACCATTTTGTCGGGCGAACATCTGATTTCCAGTGTGGTCAATTCCAAGCTCGTCAGGGAAGGAATAGCGGTCAGCACCGATGCGATTCCGGCATGCGGTAGTGATGCACACGGCAATTTCATGAACGCCCGCGCGGATTTGTGTATGACAACCCGTACCGGCAACGAGTATAACACATCAGTCGTTTATGGAGGAACAAGTAACGACAGTATCTATAAAATAGGCGGCTGTTGGACGAGCGGCTGGACGGTTTATGGTTCTTTTAATACGATCAATCCGCCGAACGCACCGTCCTGTATCAGTGCAAATGATGCTGCGAATCCGGCAATCATTGCTCCGTCGAGCAATCATACCGGCGGAGTCAACTGTGCTCATGTGGACGGCAGCGTCCATTTTGTCAGTGAAACGATCAACAGCCTGACGAGCGGTGTTACGGCAAGTGCGGCAAGACCGAAGATGCAGGGAATCAGCGATTTCGGCGTCTGGGGTGCGCTGGGAACTCGCTCCGGCGGCGAAAGTGCAACAGCCCCATAAAGATGAACGATCACCGTAACGTCAAAGAAACCGTAGCGGAAACCGTTTGGTTTCCGCTTTTTCGACAACCAACAATTCTTTTAATACCAATAAAAAATATGACCTGGAAAAATATTGCCTTTGCTCTTTCGTTATTCTTACTCGTTTCAGGATGCGGTCAGAGTGTTCCGGACGGTTTTCCCGAAGTGGTTCCGCTCACCGTTTGGATCACGGACGGAGAGAAACCGCTGGACGAGGTTTTCGTTGTTCTTGAGATGGTTCCGCCGGCAAGCGGTGTTTCCGTTGCGGCAAAAACAGACGCAACCGGTAAAGCCGTGATGCAGACCTCCATCGGAAATTTCTCCAAAGCGGGCGTTCCGATCGGCAAAGCCGTCATGACACTGATCAAGACGCCGGTTGCCGAGGACTGGAAAACGCCGGAAGAGCAAAGCAAGATGGAGATGTCGGAATATATGGCGTACTCGAACGAAAAAGCCGCCCGCAGCGCAAAGTTGCCGCCGATTATTCCGAAGTCATTGACCCATGCGAAGACATCGCCGTTGACGAAAGAGATTTCCGCCGGTCAACCGCTCGAATGGAAAATCGACATCGCCGAATTCAGGAAATAAAATGAGAGGAAACATTAATGGGATTGCGGAATCCAACTTAATGAACATTCCATTCCCCAAGACGTTCAAAGAAAGCCTCCGGCGGGCCGCGACGCCGCGGCAGGCGGATGGAGCTACCGCTCCGAAGCAATAACCCGTTCGCGTTGCTCACTGGAGTCCGCGAGCGGAACAACGGAAGGGGCGAGAAATATCTTCCACCGGTGGCCGAATGGAACGCAGTGACCATGAGGCAACTGCGGTGAAGCGGCACGCTTCCCAGCGGGAGCGGGTTCGTGGCTCTCGGGACGGCAGTCCCATCTGGGGTGCAGCGGCCTACCGCTGCCCGCCGAGGTTTCCCGGCCCTCATCAAGATAAGTCGATTGAAGACGGCTCTATTCGGTAAAGTGTTGGAAAATCCCTAAAACCGGCTCAACAAAAATCAACAATATGCTAAAATAGGTCTTATTAGTAAAAATGTGTTGTTTTTAGCAAATCAGAGGTGAAAAATGCTGAGCCCTTTGGCAGGAAAACCGGCGCCGCGTGAAATACTCATTGATGTCACCCGCTTGGAAAAAGCGTATTACGAAAACAAGCCGGATGCCGATCAACCGTCGCAACGGGTTGCGTTCGGAACGAGCGGCCATCGCGGAGTGCCGACAGAGTCTTCGTTTAATGAATCGCATATCATGGCCATCGTTCAGGCGATTTGTGATTACCGCACCGCAAAACATTACACCGGACCGCTGTTTTTGGGAAAAGACACTCATGCCGCGTCCGGCCCCGCTCAGTCCACCGCGTTGGAAGTCCTTGCAGGAAACAGCGTGACGACCGTTTTTCAAGAAAATTTCGGTTTCACTCCGACACCGGTGATTTCTCACGCCATTTTATCCTACAACAAAGGCCGTTCGGACCGCTTCGCTGATGGAATCGTCATAACTCCTTCCCACAATCCCCCTTCCGACGGCGGAATCAAGTACAATCCTCCGAACGGCGGTCCCGCCGACACGGAGGTGACATCGTGGATTGAAGATCGGGCCAACGAAATTCTACGGAACAAATGTACGGAAGTCAAACGGCTCGGACGGACGGCGTCTCTGGTGACGACACATTCCCATCCGCGTGATCTGATGACTCCATACATTATCGATCTTGCGCAAATCATTGATCTTAACGCGATCGCCTGCTCGAAAATCCGAATCGGGGTCGATCCGCTTGGAGGGGCCGGATTTGCCTATTGGGTGCCGATCGCCGAAAGATACGGCATTGATCTTTCGGTGGTCAATCCTGTGACCGATCCGACATTTTCTTTCATGACCGTGGACCACGACGGCAAAATCCGCATGGATTGTTCCAGTCCGTATGCCATGACAAAATTGGTGCAACTCAAAGACCGTTATGATCTTGCGTTCGGAAACGACCCTGACGCCGACCGTCACGGCATCGTGACGCCGTCGGCGGGGCTGATGAATCCGAATCATTACCTCGCCGTGGCCATGGAATACCTGTTCCAAAACCGCGACGCCTGGCCGCCGGAACTTGGAATCGGCAAAACGCTGGTTTCCAGTTCGATGATGGACCGCGTTGCCGCCGGACTGGGACGCAAGCTGGTTGAGGTGCCGGTCGGGTTCAAGTGGTTTGTGGACGGTCTGTCCAATGGAACCATCGGATTTGGCGGTGAGGAAAGCGCCGGAGCAAGTTTCCTTCGATTCGACGGTACTGTCTGGTCCACCGATAAAGACGGCATGATTCTGAACCTTTTGGCGGCGGAAATTCTTGCGAAAACCGGCCAGGACCCCGGAATCCATTACTGTACACTTGAAGAAAAATATGGACAGTCCTCTTATCAGCGTGTCGATCAAGCCGCGACGCCGGAACAAAAGGCCGCATTCAAAAATCTGACGCCGGATAAAATCACGGCATTGGAAATGGCGGGCGAACCGATTCTCGCCAAGCTGACCCGCGCTCCGGGAAACAATGCTCCGATAGGCGGCTTGAAAGTCGTGACGCAAAACGGTTGGTTCGCGGCGCGGCCTTCCGGAACCGAAAACATCTACAAAATTTATGCGGAATCCTTTTTGGGACAGGAACATTTGGCGTCGATTTTTGAGGAGGCAAGGAAAATCGTCACTTCGGCACTGGGGTGAAATGAGGATAGACTCAAGATAAACTCAAACGGGTTGGAGCTTCCCGCGAAAAAGACGGAGCCGTCGGCAGGGTTACCGCTTGAGTTTTTGCCACTCGAACCACATGATGACAGAAGAAAAGACCGCCGCTCCGATGTCGGCAAGCGGCATCGCAAAAAAGACGCCGTCCACACCGAAAATCGGCGGTAAAATCATCAAAATCGGAATGTAAAACAGGATTTGCCGCGACAAACTCAGCACACTCCCCTGAATCGGCTTGCCGATGGCCTGAAAAAAATGGGATGTCGTAATCTGAAATCCGACCACCGGCAGAAAAATCGTGCTGATCCGCAAACAGCGGACCGCCAGCGTCATAAGGTCTCCTTCGTCGTTTCGGAAAGCTGCAATGAAAAACCGCGGAAAAAGCTGCAAAAAGACAAAACCAACCACGACAAACAGGGTTGCGGAAAGGACGGTCGTCAAATACGTTTTTCGGACACGGTCCATTTTTTTGGCGCCGTAGTTGAAGCCCACAATCGGCTGCATCCCCTGGGTGAGTCCCAAAAGAGGCATGATGATAATGATGAGGATACTGTAAACAATTCCCATGGCGGTCACGGCATCATCGCCGCCGTGATGGAAGAGTGCCCGGTTGAGCAGCACATTGACCAGTCCGATCGCCGTTTGCATCGCCGCCGGAGCAAAACCTATCGCGATGATCGTCGCGGTGAGTTTCCATTCCGGTTTCATCTCACGGAGCCGGAAACGTAACGGCGTGAACCGGGAATTGAAATACCCCATCACCCAGACAAAGGAAAGAAACTGCGAAATCACCGTCGCCCAGGCGGCACCGGCAATTCCCCAACCGAATCCGAAAATGAAAATCGGGTCGAGGATGATATTGATGACCGCTCCCAGAATCTGCGTGAGCATTGACGTTTTCGGATGACCGTCCGACCGGATGAAGTGGTTGATTCCCGGTCCCATCGCACTGAAAATGCCGCCGTAAAGAATGATTTCCAGATAGGTTCTGGCATACGGATAAACGGTTTCGCTGGTTTTCAGGAGGTCAAAAAGGATCCGGTCCATAAAAAGGAACATCACCGCAATCACGATTCCCGGCACCAAAAAGAGAAGAAGAAAAGCGTGTCCCATGATCTTTTCAACTTCATCGCGGCGTCCCGCTCCCAAGCGGATGGAAAACAGCGAATTGGCTCCGATACCAATCAGCATGGACGCCGCCATCAGTGCCAGCATCAGCGGCATGACCACCGTGATTCCCGCAATCGCGAGACCGTCGTCCCCTTGATGACCGACGTAAATACGATCGACGATGTTGTAAACCGCGTTGACAAGCATTCCGACAATCGCCGGCATTGAGAAATCGAACAGGAGTTTCCCGATTCTCTCCGTACCGATACGGTCTGTTTTATTTGTGATTTCTGAACCCATTTTATCCTTGATAGCATTGCATTGTACATTTTCGGAGAGAGACCGTCAAGCATCAGCAAACGCGATAGGATTTTTGGTTTCCCTTCCGTAAAATCTCCTGATGCGCCGTGATATTTGCTTTGCAACCAGAATATTTACTGGGAAACGAAGATATTTGCTGGAAAACCGTGAAAATCATCCGGTTTTGAGATTGGCATGGTAATTGCGTATGAAGACTGCATAGAGAGATCATCAGTTTGTTGATTTCCATGTCCCACTTTTCACTCAGGAGATTTTGACCATGACACGTTCGTTCCGTATCAGATTTTTTTGCAAGAAGACTTTTCGTTCTGTTAAAATAGGGGGGGGGGGGCTGTCTGCATAAGAAGTCTCACGCTTTCACTCTCGTGGAGCTTCTTGTCGTCATCGCAATCATCGGGGTACTGATTGCTCTTCTTTTACCCGCGGTTCAGGCCGCCCGCGAAGCCGCAAGGCGGATGCAGTGTACCAATCATCTCAAACAACAAGGGCTGGCTGTTCACAACTTCCACGACGCACGGCAAGGTTTGCCTCCCTTTCATGTCGGGGCACATTTTTCTATGACGGGACCGGGTAACTATGTGTCCCTTTCGTTTTTCGGCTTGCTCTATCCTTACATTGAGCAACAACCGCTTTACGATTTAATCCGGTCGGCAAGCAGCGGCTCAAGAACAGGTTTTCAAGTCCGCTTGAACAATACCTGGTGGCAAACCCTGACAAAAGAGCAGCAAGAAGGTTTTTCCTTATCGACTTATCAATGTCCTTCCAAACGAAGCGGAATACAGGTCAAAGAGGTCATTCGCAGTAGTGGAACCAGTAGGATAAGTTCCGGACCGCTTGGAGATTACGCGGTTGTCGCGTGCGGACCGACCAGTGCAACTCTCGGTGGAGGTTCGCTGATAGGGCAGGGCTATGACATATACTACCCTTCGGATCCTAATTATGTTGCGACCAGCCCGATTCGACGTGCTCGCCACACGGTTGAAGGATCGGGATCAAAGGCAGGTGATCCGAATACATGGTATCCGCGTGACAATTTTAGTTTTATTTCCGATGGATTGAGTAACCAATTACTTGTCGGCGAAAAATATGTGAAACCCGATCAGTTAGGTGTGTGTGATGAGGGTACTTGGGATGTGATTGACTGCCCTTATCTTTCCGGCGAGGGTGATGGTCATCTCCATGTTGGGCGTGCTATTTATTCGACGTGGGCGACTGAAATCATCGCAAGAAGACCAAACCTCGATACAACTTGGACAGACCGTGGTCCGCTTTTTGGCGGCAATCATCCCGGTGTTTGTAATTTTCTTGTCGGAGACGGTTCCGTGCGGCCTATTTCGTCAACAACAAACAACGAAATTCTGCATTATCTGGGCGATGCCAACGACGGGAATCCTGTCTCCCTTCCGTAACATGTTCAGTTTCAATTAACCAATTAACAAGCCAAAAATTCCGGGTATTTGTTCACAATAAACATTATGATCATTCAATGTTGAGTGAAATATTTTTGAACAATACTCATTAACAAAAAGGAACGTAACAATGAAAACTTTTTTTAAGTTCGCTATGTGGGCAGTCATCGTATTTGCCCATTCACTTCCGTTTGCTTCGGCTCAATCCGAAACAAAAGAGAAAGAGGAAATCAACTCCCTTGACGACGCAAAAACAATTGAGGATATTAACAAATACCTCGAAAATGTCAAATCAAAATCTCTCGTACCTACCGGCAACAGAAATGAAGACAAGAAGGTGCATGCAAAACACCTCATTGAAGTGGGTGAAGCCTTCATCAAAGGAGGCGAGAAAATCATCTCACTCACGGACGATCCCGCCGCACAAGAAGACGGCGTTCAGAAAAAAATACGAGGTTTTGAATCTCTTCAATACGCCGAACTATTAAATGGTCAGACCGGTCCCAACAATCCAAAAACATCAAAATATTATCAACAGTTGGAAAAATATCTTGAGGAATTGGAGAGAGAGGGAAAACATCAATCTGTTGTCAATCAGAAACGTTACTCAATATTGTTTCTCAATGAGTTATACTCGAAAGTTGTGTATGAGTTGAAAAAGCAGCGGGGTTATTGGAAAATGGTGAGTGCAAACAAAAAGCATCATTTTTCAAGGAACCCCCGCAATGAAAAAGTTTAACAGAAAGTCGGAAGTCAATCCGGTCGTCGATCAAAAATTGTCAGCAACCGGAAAAGATTTGTTTGAAAAAGCAGACAGGCAGACGTTTCAAAGCGAGATTCGGATCGCTCCG
>JAISQK010000197.1 GCA_031274255.1 Planctomycetaceae bacterium
TGACCTCGTGACGGACACGTTTCTGTTTGTCACTCACAACACATCTTCCAAATGAGAGATCAATGAAACTTCCCTATGGTTATCGGTTTTCCGGTGTATTCAGCGGTATGAAAAGGGACAAAACACGGCGGGACCTTTCATTGATCGTTTCGGATTTTCCCGCCGTTGCCGCCGGGGTGTACACGACGAATCTCGTTTACGGAGCCCCGGTTCACGTGAATCGGGCGCAAACACCCGGCACCGGTTTTCGGCTGGTGGTGGTCAATTCCGGTGTGGCAAACGCCTGCACGGGGGATCAGGGAATCCGCGACGCGGAGAAAATGATCCGTCTGGCATTGAGAGCGGTTGGAGCGTCGGAGGAGGAAAAAGGACTGGTGATGTCAACCGGAGTGATCGGGGAATTTCTTCCGATGGAGAAAATCGCCGCGGGAATCACGGACGCCGCGAAAAGTCTTCGTACCGAAGAGTCCGCGTTTCTTGACGCCGCCAAAGGAATGATGACCACCGACACGGTGCATAAAGTTTCGTATCGGGAAATCCGGCTCGACAGCGGTCAAACCGTCCGGCTGGCCGGAATGTGCAAAGGCGCGGCGATGATCGGTCCGAACATGGCGACGATGCTGGCGGTCCTTTTCACGGATGCCGCAGTTCTCCCGGAAACGGCGAAAACTCTGTTGCGGGACAGTGTCGAGGACACCTTCAACTGTATCAGTGTCGAGGGACACATGAGTACCAGCGACACCGTACTTCTGTTGGCCAACGGAGCGGCGGTTGCGGAACCGGTCATGCCGGGGTCGAAGGATTTTGAACGTTTTTCCGAGGCACTTCACGAGGTTTGTCTGGAACTTGCCCGTGCGATTCCCGCGGACGGGGAGGGGGCGACGCATTTGATCACGATTCACGTGAAAGGGTGCGACAGCCGCGATTCCGCCAAAACGATCGCCAAAACGATTGCCGAAAGTGCGTTGGTCAAGACCGCGGTGGCCGGGGCCGACCCGAATTGGGGACGGATCGTGTCCGCCGCCGGTTATGCCGGAGTCGCACTTGACGCGGATCAAATCGGACTTTCCGTCAACGGTTATGAGCTTTACCGTGATGGAATGCCTCGGAAATTTGATGCTGCGACGGTTTCCGCTTCCATCCGGGACAACCATGACACCGACATCGAATTGACGGTCGGAGAGGGTGACGGAGCGATCCGGTTTTGGACAACCGACCTGACAGCGGAATACGTCCGTCTCAACGCCGATTACCACACATGAGCAGCGTGCGGATGTTGTCCCCCCCTGTAAGAGTTACACCGTTCCGAAAGCCATGAACCCGCTCCCGTTGGCCGCTGGGAAGCGTGCCGCTTCACCGCAGTTGTCCGTTGGAAAGATTTTTCTATCAGAGGGCGAACCGAACGCAGTGAGCGTGAGCAAACCGGGATACAACGCCCGTGCGTTGCCGTGTAAAGTCCCGGGCGTGTTTCCGTTGGAGGTTGGGGCATGCAACTTGAAGAATTGGGCGGCGTGATGGTGTTGAATCCGGCATGGCATTGATTGGCGTTTCCGTGACGGCAAGAATGTTCAAACGGCTCGAAAAACAATAAAAAACCGCTCCCAAGACTTAGTTCTAAACACAACAATCGTGCTTACAATACTTTACGAAGACAATCATTTACTGGGGGTATTCAAGCCGCCGGGACTCTCCACGATGGGGCGGCCGGAAGGGGAGGAAACACTCCTGACGCGGGCGAAAGATTACCTCAAACAAAAGTATTGCAAACCGGGGAACGTTTATCTCGGTGTGGTAAGCCGGTTGGACACGCCGGTTTCCGGTGTGGTGCTGTTCGCCCGGACATCAAAAGCGGCGGCACGAATCAACGAACAGTTTCGGACACATGCCGTTGAAAAGACTTACCACGCTCTTGTCGAAGGGAATCTTTATCCGGAAGAAACGCAACTCGTCGATTTTATGTGTGAAGACCCCCGGCATCGGAAAATGTGGATCACAAAATCCGCAGACGGAGCCGATGTCAAGGAGGCGAAACTTCATTACCGGAAACTCGCCATGACAGGAAAAATCTCTCATATTCAGGTACTTTTGGAAACCGGCCGCAAGCATCAGATACGGCTTCAGTTGTCGCATCACGGTTTTCCGATTCTGGGAGACAGAAAATATGGTGCCAGGCGGATGTTTCCGGATGGAATCGCCCTTCACGCAAGAAGCTTGGCGGTGACACATCCGGTAAGCGGTGAACCGGTGAAACTGACGGCCCCGTTTCCGGCGTCATGGAAGAGTTACGGTTTTGCCCTGGAATAAAAGAGTGATACGCTTTTCGGACTCGTTCACTGCCGGTTGCCGAATTCTTTCCTTGTCCTATAATAACGGACAGTGAACTTTGCAGGGAATGGAGATTCCGCCGACAAAAGATACTGTAATCATTATGAAACCGAATGCTTTGATTTTACGTGCTCCGGGAACCAACTGTAACAACGAAACCGCTTACGCGTTTGAACAGGCCGGGGCGAAAACCGAACAGATTCACATCAATCGGCTCCTTGAATCGCCGGCTCTTTTGAAGGATTTTCAGATATTGTGTTTTCCCGGCGGATTCAGTTACGGCGACGACATCGCTTCAGGACGGATTCTCGCGAATCAAATCAAACATCATTTGAAGGATGCGGTTCGATGTTTCCGTGAGGCCAAAAAACTGATCCTCGGTATTTGTAACGGTTTCCAGGTTATGATCCGCAGCGGGATTCTCTTTGCGGATGATGAGCAGGGAGCGGCGGCGACGCTCAACTGGAATGACTCCGGCATGTTCCACGATTCCTGGACTCGGCTGAATGTGGTGTCGGACAAGTGCGTTTTTCTTCGCGGTATCCGGTCTATGTATCTTCCGGTGGCTCACGCGGAGGGAAAATTCATGACTCGAAATCAGGAAATTCTTGATTTGTTCGAAAAACAGGGACAGCTTGTGTTGAAATACGAACCGGCGGACAATCCAAACGGAGCAATGGCCCATACGGCGGGGGTCTGTGACGAAACCGGCCTTGTTTTCGGACTCATGCCGCACCCGGAGCGTCATATTGCGCCGACGCAACATCCCCGATGGACACGCGGGGAAGCGTCTGATACCGGTGACGGACTTGCCGTATTCCGCAACGCGGTGACATACTTCACATAATTTTCCGCGCGAGGTCATGCTGTGTTCCGTTCTTGTCGGCCGCGGCGTATCACCTTGCCGGTTTTGCATTTGAGATTACAATGGAAAAAATAGCGGTGAACATTTCCGATACTCCATTATGAACAGAATCCGGTTTTATGAAAAAGCGTAAAATTCTTGTCACCAGTGCCTTGCCTTATGCAAACGGCCACATTCATCTCGGGCATTTGGTGGAATATTTGCAGACGGATATTTGGGTGCGCTTTCAGAAACTTCGCGGTCACGACTGCCGGTATTTCTGTGCGGACGATACTCACGGCACGGCGATTATGCTTCGGGCGCAGAAGGAAGGGAAAACCGAGGCGGAAATCATTGAGGCGATGCAGCAATCGCATATTCAGGATTTTGCGGCGATGGAAGTCGATTTCGACCACTACGGCAGTACGAACAGTGATGAAAATCGTGAAATCTGTGCGGAAATATGGTGTGCCGTGCGGAAATCCAATATCGTCGAAGAGCACGAAGTGGAACAGCTTTACGACACGCAGGCGAACACGTTCCTTGCCGACCGTTTTGTTCGGGGAACCTGTCCCAAATGCAGAGCGAAAGATCAGTACGGCGACAATTGCGAGAAATGCGGTGCGACCTATTCTCCGGCGGATTTGCTTGATCCGGTCAGCAGCATCACCGGAACGACACCGATTGTCAAGCGGTCACGGCATCTTTTTGTTAATATTGAAAAAGAGCATGAATTTCTTTCCGAGTGGACGGCCCAAAGCGGTGCGTTACAGCCGGAGGTGAGCCATTATCTCGCCGGACAGTTTTTGAACGAACCGCTCCGGCTATGGGATGTGAGTCGGCCGGCGCCGTATTTCGGGTTTGAAATTCCGGACTCCCCGGGAAACTATTGGTACGTATGGTTCGACGCTCCAATAGGTTACGCCGCCTCGACGCTTGAATGGTGCAAACGGACCGGCGAAAATTTTGAATCCTGGTGGAAAAATCCGAATACGGAAATTCATCACTTCATCGGCAAAGATATTGCCTATTTTCACACGCTTTTCTGGCCGACGATGTTGAAACTTTCCGGTTACAACCTGCCGAGTAAGGTCCATGTTCACGGATTTTTGACAGTCAACGGCGAAAAAATGTCGAAACGGACAGGAACATTTATTCTCGCGGCAAACTATTATAAACATCTCAACCCTTCGTACCTGCGGTATTATTATGCGTCGAAACTGACCGGACGGAATGAGGACATCGACCTGAACTTTGACGAATTCGAGAATAAGGTCAATGCCGATCTTGTCGGTAAAGTGGTCAATCTGGCGAGCCGGACGGCAAAGTTTGTGCATTCGTCGGGTCTTTCTAAAATTTATCCTGATGACTGCGGACTTTTTCAGAAAGCCGCTGAAACAGGAGCGGAAATCGCAACGGCTTACGAACAGGTCGATTCCGCAAAGGCGATGCGGCTGATTATGGAGTGTGCCGACCGTGCCAACAAATTCATCGACGATCACGCTCCCTGGATGCTCAAAAAAGATATGGCACGTCAACAGGAATTACAGGATATTTGTACGATTGGTCTGAATCTGTTCCGGCAGATTGTGATTTATCTTGCCCCGGTGCTTCCTACGCTTGCACGGCAGACAGAGGAATTGTTCCGCTGTCCATTGGAAAACTGGACAGATTCCGAAAAGCCGCTGACAGGAATACCGGTGGCGGAATTCACTCATATGATGACACGTGTTCCCCGGAGAGGAATTGAAGCGATGATTGAAGATTCCAAGGAAACGGACGCGGCTGTCCCGGAAATTGCGGCAGAGCCATGGAAGGATTCGGCGGAACCTCTCGAAGCGGAGCCGCTGTTGGCGGAGAAAATCTCCATCGACCATTTCACCGGCGTCGATCTTCGGGTGGCGCGGATTATTGAGGCCAAAGAGGTGCCGGAAGCCCGTAAACTTTTGCAGTTGACACTCAGTTTTGGGGGCGGTCAGCGGCGGAATGTTTTCGCCGGAATCAAATCGGCGTACAAACCGGAAGAGATTGTCGGCCGGTTGGTTGTCTGTGTGGCCAATCTCGCACCTCGTCAGATGAAATTCGGCCTCAGTGAAGGGATGATTGTCGCCGCCGGTCCCGGCGGAAGCGACATTTTCCTGATGTCTCCCGATGAAGGAGCCAAACCCGGAATGCGTCTGCATTAACTCTGAATCTGTGGAAATGGCCTTAGAGCATTCGGATTTACGGCAAATCAATTTACCGTGTACGTTTTGGGGTCCGTGATTTCGATGGTCGCTGGTGTCTTCCGGTAAACCATTGCCTCTACACAAGTGGATGGTAACGTGCCGACCGTCTCGCAGAGTCTGGGAGGCTATCGTCTGTCGGGACTCGCGACCGTTATCGTTTTTGGGCTTCGTACCTGCTCCACGCCGGGAAGGCCGTTTTCCGTAACTCCTCGGAAATGTCAATCACGCAAAGTGGATTTTTCCCCGCCTGAACCGTAAAACTCAATTCTGTCGTCATTGGATTTTGGTACTTTTCCGGGATGATGTTCTGCGATTCAATGCGTGCATTCCGCCCGCTTTTTTCGATGTCACGGATTTCCTCCTCTGTCATCGAAAAAAGAAGTTTACGGAGCGTTATCCTGTACTCGCCGGGAAAAGCCCCGTCATTCGTCTGAAGTGTTGTCAACGTGAATGTTCCATCGGCGGCACTTCGCCCTGTTGCCGTCCGTGACTCAGAAGTCGTCGTGACAGGAAAAAAATTGAGAACAACGCCTTCGAGCGGCTCACCCTGATGAGTGATTCGGCCCTTCACCGGATACAGTCCGGGAAGTTTGGAACGGTTGCAGCCGAGGAACAGACCGAGGAAGACGAACAATGTAAGGCGAAAATAAAGTGACATGGGATTCATTGAGTACGGTAAATGGGATGAGTGAAGTTGAAAAGCAGAAAGAGCCGGGATACCATTTCCCGGATATTTTGTATTTTCATGAATCAAGCCATGCAGGATATAAGTTCCTGCATGGTTTATGGAAAGGCGATGAAAATCAGGGAACGGCATGAGATTCTCCGCCGTCACGGGAACCGAGAGCTCCCCACACACCATACGGAGAAGTCCCGTTTCGGCAGCATTTTTGACCTGCCAATGTTCCCGTATTGACCGTGTCGGTGACAAAACGGACGGAGGCATCGCATAACGCCAGATTCACTCCGTTCGGATGATAGCTCGTCGGCAGAATGGCTGTTCCATGCGCACGAACATCACGTGAACCGCAGGACGGCGCATTGGGGGCAAGAATAAAATTGGCCCAAGTGAACCGTGTGTTGGCGTTATACCATTCCGTACCGCCCGCTGGCCAAACCTGAATCGTACTTTTGATCTCGGAACCATTTCGTACCGTTAAACAGACGGAAGGATCGAATGTTCCTGAGACGGCACCGGTTGAGTAATGCCCTTCCGCTACGGGAACGCTGTCTCCTTGATCGGAAAAAACTCCGGGTGTACCGCTCACTTCCAACGTAATATTGGTTTTGTAGTAACCTCCACTTACGTTGTTGGCCTGCAAATATGTTGACGTTTCACCCACACACCGTTCCGTGACCAGAGCGGTATTACTCGTTCCATCCGAGATAGCGGATATCGGTGTTCCGAGTCCTGCGGATTTGATAGCACCCCGTGTCCAGCCGGGAGCACCTTTCGCGGCATCGCCGCTTGCCCAATATTCGGTTTTCACGCACCAATCACCGGGCTGACCACATAAGAACCGCCGCGATGCTGTTTTCCGCTAACACCGTCAAGGAGATTCCGATTGCTATTCGAATCAGAGGGACAAGCCGTAAACGGGGCATCCTGGGCCAAAAGCTCTTGAGGGTAATCATAGACATTACCAAAACCGTGTCTTTTGGAGGAGCCGCTGACATCTACGCCGCCAGCAGTCAACATGTCATACGTTCCGCTGGTATAGACCCGCATCCATTGTTCATAAAGTGAATTCTGCTCAATGAACGGGAGAATGAACACCCAGATTGAAACATGCTGCATGGAGTCTCGGTTAGGCGGAGTTGAACTGCTTAACGGTCCCCAACCGTCTCCATTCATCGGAAAGGCATTATGGGCGTCATGGTAGTTGTGGATGGCCAATGCCTGTTGTTTGATTTTGTTGGAACACGACATCCGTCTTGCCGCTTCGCGGGCGGCCTGAACCGCGGGTAAAAGAAGAGCAATCAAGATACCGATGATTGCAATGACGACAAGAAGCTCGACAAGCGTAAAAGCGATTCGGGTAGTGAATTTTGAATGGACAAAAGAATCTTTGACATTGTTTGCAGTGCATTTCGTATTGACAGCGTTTGCTTCTACGACACGGGAACCAGTACAGACTATCCCCCCCCATTTTGACATTTCGGACACAAAGTGAATTTTTGCATGGTTTTTTCTCCTGTTTGGAAAAAAATGGTTTGATTCTTTTCGAAAACGTTTCACGAAAATTTAACACGGATTGACACAAAATCACCCCACTGTCTACACTATTTTATATACAACCAGCCCAAAAGTCAAGCGGGATTGTCGCTTTTTCAAGAGTCTTTCCTGAAAATATTCCGTGAAGGATACAACAATAGGGGAAGTTTTCGCAGGGTCATGTCTGCCCTGTTTGGAAACACAGGGAAAATGAAATCACAAAAAATGCTTTCCGGCCTCTTTACGAGAGGGCTAATTGCCGCGGCGAGGGCCGTAAGAATCTTCCATCCGGTCAATAT
>JAISQK010000161.1 GCA_031274255.1 Planctomycetaceae bacterium
GAATGGCTCAAAAACACGTGTCAAAAAGGTCTTTTTTCCTCAAAACCGGTACAAACCGCCTCGAAAAAAGGAATTGTTTCCGAAAAATCGGAAAGATGTTCCGAAAAACAGCCGAAAGAGGACGATTCCGATAATGTTTTCAACAGACCACAGGAACAAACATTACAAAAACAGAGGAGAAAAAACAATGCCCCATGGAAAAAGGTATATGCCGACGAAGGATGGCGAGTTTATCGCGTGGGTCAGGGCGATTTATGATCAGTGCGTGATTCACTCGGCGACTTGGAAGCTTTCCGATGCGTTGCTGGAACCGTTTGAGATTTTGTTTCTCGCGGCGGAGGCGGCGTATCAGAAAAATCAAAATCCCGAATTGAAAAACCGGCAGACCGTCGCCAATAAAAACGCCGCGTTTCTGGCACTCAAGCGGTTTTTGAGCGATTATTACCTCAATTTTCTGGAATCCGATCCGGCCATTCCGGACGCGGCACTCGTCGCGATGGGGCTGCCGAGCCGCGAACATCACGCCCATCAGCCGATTCCGGTGCCGGAGGAAACGCCCGTCCTGACCGCCATCGTCGGGCAACACCACGACGTGGCTGTTTATGTTTCGACGCTGCAGCACGGACATCCGACCGAATACCTCAAAGACGGGAAGTTCTACGGCTTTCTGCTCAAATACAAAATCGAGGGAGAACCGGAATGGCAGCAGGCGGTCTCGACGCGGCTGCATCATACGCTGATTTTCGGGGAGGAAGAGGAAGGCAAATATGTTTTGCTTCAGGCGGCGTGTGGGTGAATCCGCGGATCCAGAACGGTCCGTGGAGCGAGGAAGTCCGCGAACTCGTCAACTAGCCAACGCGAGGGCGTTGGATCCCTGCCG
Source organism: Planctomycetaceae bacterium (assembly GCA_031274255.1). Taxonomy (GTDB): domain Bacteria; phylum Planctomycetota; class Planctomycetia; order Pirellulales; family Thermoguttaceae; genus WRMR01. Next base: position 881 of record JAISQK010000161.1, read on the forward strand.
CGAGCCCGGCGGGCGATAGCCTCCCGACACATTCGGTGTGGTCGGCATCAGTTGGAAAAATCTTTCCAATATGAAGCCGAAGGCAATCCGGGATGCAACGTCCGCACGTTGCCCGCTCCGAAGCAATAACCCGCTCCCGTTGGTCGCTGGAATCCATCGGCGGAAAAACGACTCCAACGCAAGTAGTTGGAAAAGATTGTTCATCGGAAGCGAACCGAACAAAGTGAGCGTGAGCAAACCGGGGTGTAGCGTCCGCACGCTGCTGGAAATCTGAAATTTTCTTCAAACCTCTCTTGAATGCGGTGTCTCTTTTTTGTACGATCCGCAAGTTCGTCCTGTTCTTCCCTTTCGTGAGACCATTTCAGGTGATTTTTCATGAGATTTTTCAAACGTAACCCCTTATTCCTGTTTCTGTTCCGTGTTTTCACCCTTTTTTACGCTTTGTCCGTCCTGCAAAATGTCCGGGCGGAGACAGTCGATATTTCCCGTGAAGTCCGTCACGGCGCGGTGGCGGACATCAGCACTGGTTTGTACATCGGTGTTACCAACAATACAAACGGGTCTGTCGTTTTGGACGGTTCGGGGACACGGCTCAATGTGAGCGGAAATGATCCTTCGGTGGTAAGTATTAGCGGTATCGGTTCGCTTCTGGTCACGGACGGGGCAATGTTGCGCATCTCCGCCGACGGTTCAGGCAACAATAGTGAAGTCAAATTCAATGGTCACGCTCATTTCGTCGGAGGAACATTATTACTGGAATCGAAAAACGGCGGTTCGGCTCTGTTGTCAACCGGCATGACGACTGGTTGGGTCCGTTTTGAAAACGGCTCCACTCTGACCGGTTCAGGGACAATTGAGGCGGGAAACGGTGTCCATGTGAACAGCGGTTCCCGTATTCTTCTTAACGAGGCGGACGATATTCTGAAAATTAATGGCAATTTGCTGCTGGATTCCACCTCCCATGTGGTTGTGAGCGCAGACAAATCAGGAAGCAGCAAGATTGAGATAACAGGGACAACCGAACTCGGAGGCACGCTGATTCTGGACTTAACCCCGGAGTATTACGGGACAGCACCTCTGGATTACACGGTTCTTACTTCAACGGCGGGTTACTCCAACAATTTCAACGCCTACCGTTTGCTCCAGAACCGTTATGGCACAGCGGCCAAATCTGCAAGTTCTACTTCCAATGATCTTATCGTGACACTGACCCCTTATTCCGACCCTCATGGCCGTATTGCGGAAACATTCAACGAATGGAACACAGGGACGGCTCTCGACTCGGTTTACCGCAGCAATGACTCCCGGTGGAGCGGCTTTTTCAAAGAGGTCATGGGAATGAGTGACGCTCAGGCACGTGCGTTGTATCACGAACTTTCCGGAGAAATCTATGCGGACGCACTCATGTCCATGCCGTCGGTCGGAATTTCCAAAACCGCGTTCGACCGTGTGACGTGGGATTCCGAGTATGGTCATGTTCTTTTCGGTCCGCAGTACCGGCTGGTGGCAAAATCGAACAACCGGTCGGTCTGGGCGGAGTTCCTTTACGACCATCATCAGGTGGATTCCGACACGAACGCCGCGGGATATTCACTCAAACGATACGGCGTTTTCGGCGGTGTCGATCAGACACTGAATGGAGGCAAGACCGCGGTCGGTGTGATTTTCGGATATTCCAGTCCCGAACTGAAACGCGGCCGCGACAAGAGTGAAGCCGATGATTACATGGCCGGAATTTACGGAGCGTCGCGGATTTTCAACGCTCTGGAACTCAAACTTTGGGGAGGAATCGGCAAACAGTATTACGACACTTCCCGTAACGCCTACGGCAGACACCTTACCTCAAGCCATCAGGGGACAAATGTTACCGCAAGTGCCGAAGTGGCCATGCCGCTCTACACGAACACGCTTCTTGTCCTCAAACCGGTCGTGGGATATGATTATCAGCATATGAAAACGGGGGAATTTCACGAAACCGGCGACCCTCTCATCGCCCTGAACGGCGGAAAAACATCCATTGATCGGCAAATCGGACGGATCGGGCTGACCGGAGAACTTGGCGAATCGTATGTTCATCTTTTCGGCGGCGCCCATTACCGTTACCTGCTCGGCGGTGACAGTTACGCTGTCGTCACGAACCGTTTTGTCGGCGGCGGAAATGCGTTTCAGATAACCGGTGTCGATCTCGGCACTTCGTTTGTGACGTGTCAACTGGGAATGCAAATCACGCTGAACCCGGAACGGACACGGATGATTTTCAGTGATTACAGCGTTGATTTCGGAAAACGCTCGACCCTCCAGACCGGAAGTATCGGCTTCCAGCAAACGTATTAAAGCGGAATCGCTTTCTAAACAGAACAGATCATCTCATCGTTTGACGTACAGTGTGACTTCTTCGCCGTCAATTGTATTTCGTACCGGTTCAATGCCGCTCACCGGACCAAACGTCAGTTCGGACGCCAGCGTCTCGCCCTGAATGTAACCGGCAAACTCTTTTGCCGCGTCAGCGATTTTTCCGGACTGCGTGACCACCGCAACATGAATCCGGTCGGTGTATTCACAACCGATTTCTTTCCGGCGATCCTGAATCAGACGGATCAGTTCCCTTGCACGGCCCTCCGCCAGCAACGATTCCGTCAATTCCGTCGCCAAAACCAACACACACATCGGACTATGGGCCGCTGCCCATCCTTCTTTGGCCTGCAAGCGGATCTGAACCTCATCGGGACTGAGGACGGCATTTCCGCCGGAAACAGGGAGCGTCACACTGCCGTTTTTCTCCATTTCATGAAGGAGCTTGCCGCCGTCTGCCGATTGCAGGACCTTTTTAATTTCAGGGAGCGATTTTCCCAACTTCGGTCCGAGTTTTTTGAAGTCGGGAAGAACGGTGTAGGTGATGTACTTACCGGCTTCTTCGACAAATTCCACTTCCTTGACATTCAGTTCCTGTTTGATGAGTTCCGCCTGACGCATCATCGCCTCTTTTTTTGAAGAATCGACGAGGATGATTTTGACCGATTGCAACGGTTGGCGCACCTTCAGTCTGGCATTGACCCGCGCGTTGCGTCCGAGTGAAACGATCTCCCGGACCAGTGCCATTTCCTGCGAAAGCGGCTCATCCATCAACGACGTGTCGGCCGTGGGATAGTCGCAGAGGTGCACACTTTCCCGGACACCTTTTCCGAAATTCCCCACCGCCAGATTTTGCCAGATTTCTTCCGCCAAAAACGGGACAAACGGCGCTATCAGCTTCGTCAATGTGATCAGCGATTCGTACAGCGTCCAGTAGGCGTCTTTTTTCGAGTCCGTTGCCTCACCGCTCCAAAACCGGTCACGGCTCCGGCGGACATACCAGTTGGACATGGCATCGACAAACGCTGAAATTTTGGCGCAAGCATTATAATGATCATATTTATCCATCAACTCCACTACTGCTGCGGATGTTGTGTGAAGCTCACTCAGAATCCACCGGTCCAGTTCCGGACGCCGGAAAACCGGTCTGTAACTTTCCGCCCTGTCAAGTTCCTGCGGCGTCAGTTGGAAATCATGCAACGGCTCTTTTTCCATACTTCCTGAGAGTTCTTTTGCCGGGCCGAAACCGTCAATCTCCGCATAAATTTTATAAAATCCCCAAACGTTTTTCAGCCGCAGCAGAAACTCCGGCATACTGTCCCTGATGGATTTTTCGTCATATCGAATCGGTGTCCAGGGTGTTTGATTGGCGAATAAATACCATCGAAGAGCGTCGGCACCGTAACGGTCGAAAATTTCCTTCGGTTCTTTGTAATTCCGAAGACTCTTCGACATTTTCTGACCGTCTTCTCCCAGCATAAGCCCGAGAACCATGCAATTTTTGTACGGATGCGGAAAAGCGACCGGCAAAATCGGGTCGAGCTTCAGGTCGTCCGCATTCACTTTTGCCGCGACATTCAAGTCTTCCAAGTTTTCCCCCTCGAAAAACAGCAGTGTACTGATCGCAAGGAGACTGTAGAACCAACCGCGTGTCTGATCGAGAGCTTCACTGATAAAATCCGCCGGAAAATGTTCCGCGAAAAGCTCTTGCGACCCCTTTTTGTGCGGATACCCCCATTGTGCAAACGGCATTGCCCCGGAATCGTACCAGCAGTCGATCACTTCCGGGACACGTTTCATTCGCTTCCCCGGTGACTTCGGTGAATCATAAGTGACGGCGTCAATATAGGGCTTGTGGACTTTCAGATCGTCACAAAGGTCAGGGTCGGCCTTCTTCGCATTGAACCAAACCTCCTGACCTTTCACGCCGGGCTTTTTTGACAACTCCTCATAACTTCCCACCGCCTCCATATATCCCGTCTCTTCGCACCGCCAGATCGGTAACGGTGTTCCCCAGTACCTTTCACGGGACAACGCCCAATCCACATTCGACTCAAGAAAATTCCCAAACCTCCCGTTTTGAATATGTTCCGGATACCAGTGAATCATTTGATTGTTTGCCAACATCCAATTTTTGAATTGCGATGTCTTAATGAACCAACTTTTTCGGGGATACTGAATGAGCGGGTCCTGACTTGCCCGCCAGCAAAACGGATAATCGTGTAAATACTGCTCCTGATGAAAAAGCGAACCGTTTTCCCTGAGTTTCCGAATCAGTTCTTTGTCACAATCTTTGACCCAGCGTCCCTGAAATTCCGGCACAATCTCTGTAAACTTCCCGTCTGACGCCACCGCACAAATCAGTCCCGGCCCTTGACCGTCGAGAAACCGCTTCGACTCTTCCATGAGCAGGTCGAAGTCAACCTCTCCGAACGCAGGTGCTTCATGGACGGCTCCGGTTCCGGCATCTGTCGTGACAAAATTCGCCCCGACAATCCTCCAGGCAAGATATTCTTCCTTGCCTGTTTTGAGTGTTCCCTGTAAATGCCCCATTTTTTTATAGTAACAATCAAATGGAGGAACATACCGCATTCCAATCAATTCGGAACCGGTACAGGTTTTGACAATTTTCGCCGTTTTTTTGATTTTCGCAGCAATTTGATCGACCAAAACCGCCGCTATGATGATTTTTTGCGGTTCAATAACACCATTTTCGTCACTGAATTCGACTTCCGCATATTCCAATTCAGGATGAACCGCTGCAAACTGGTTACTCGGCAGTGTCCAGGGAGTCGTCGTCCAAACAAGAAGGTCCGTATCGGTCGGTGTTCCATGCGAATCAAGAAGTGGAAATCGTACAAAAACCGAAGAGTCGGCAACCTGACGGTATCCCTGGCCGACTTCGCCGGAAGAAAGTGCCGTACCGCCTTGTGCCCACCACCAGACGATTTTGTGCCCTTCATAAAGATACCCTTTTTCAAAGAGCGTCTTGAGCGACCACCAGACACTTTCCACAAAGCTTTGATGGTATGTGACATACGCTTCGTCAAGTCGAATCCAAAAACCGATCCGCTCGGTAAGTTCCTCCCATTGTTTTGTGTAGCGGAAAACACTTTCCAAACACTTCATGATGAACGGTTCGACACCGTATTTTTCGATTTCCTCTTTTGAGTGAATCCCAAGTTCCTTACAGACCTCGACTTCCACCGGCAACCCATGCGTGTCCCAACCGGCTTTCCGGTCAACACGGTACCCTCGCATTGTGCGATAACGAGGGTGGAGGTCTTTAATGGAACGGGTCAGGCAGTGACCGGGATGTGGAAGTCCGTTAGCGGTCGGCGGTCCTTCGAAAAACACAAACGGCGGAGCGTCTTTCCGCAGTTCCTGGGATTTTTCATAAATCCGGTTCTGTTTCCAAAATTGAATGATTTTCAGCTCACTCTCAGGAGCGGACGACACAGGAGCATCTTCGGAATTTGACATCGAAAATCCAAATCGGATGGAATAGATTAACACATAATGAAAAATAATCCCTTATATTATACAGGTTTCAGGGCTGCTGTTAAGGATGGGGCGGTTGAATTTGGAATAGGATTTCTGACTGAGTTACGCTGTACTTTAATATTCAGCATTTATTTTTGAGAGTGTTTCGCCTAAATAGAGATAGAATCTTTTCCTGAAGCAGGGAGAAGCGATCGGTGGTTGTGACAGTATGCCAAATACGCAGAGACAAATCAACCATGAACTCTTTTTTCGAAACAACTTTGGTACGTCCGGTCAATCTTCCCAAATGATGGCGGGTGTTGCTGTTGTCGTGTTCCACGGCAATGGTGTGCGCTTTGCCGATGACATGCCGCTCCGACGGCAGGACTTTAGCAAAGGCCTCCCAATTGTCAGTATAGAAAGTGCAGTTTGTCAAATGTCTGACCTTGTCGTAGAGCCGTCAGAAGGTTGCTGTATCTGGTCACCGAGCCCCTCTTAGGCAGTGTCGTCAATAGTTTTCACTCCAAATGGCTATACAACGAATCTGGACAGCCGCGAGAAAAGATGCGGTGTTTTTTGCATAACGAGTCGCAATGCCACGCCAGCGTTTCAGATGTAAAAAGGCGTTTTCAACCCAATGACGTTTTTTGTATAACTCTTTGTCATACGCACATTGTTCTTTGCGATTCGGAATCACCGCAGTCATTCCCGATGCCAGAACGGGTCAAGAATCGCATTGGTATCGTAGCCGCGATCGGCAAGCAAAAACCGGA
>JAISQK010000234.1 GCA_031274255.1 Planctomycetaceae bacterium
CTTTCTTTCAAAGACTGCTGGAAAATCCGCTCACGGATTTCTCGGAAATACGAGTTCACCGTGTTCCGGTTTACCCCCGAAATTGACGCCGTTGCCGTCGCAGTCAGGTCCTCGCAAAAGTAACGTAAAAGCAAGTCAACTTTTTTAGCACTTAAACGCTTGTATCTCATAGATTTATATTAAAATGTGTTATGAGATGCTAGGCAAGAGCCATATTCTTTTTTCCTTCCGCCGATCTAAAATCTGTTTCTGTTATCATTTTCCTGCTTTCCCTCTTGCTTCTGATTTATATCTCATAATTCTTATTATCTTTCACGGAACCATCGTACTTGAGTATATAATTCATGTACTTTAGTACGGTACTCTTGTGCTTAAGTATGCAACTTTTGTATCTGAGTACGGAAAACTCGAACTTGAATGCGGGATTATCGTATTTAAGTACATAGCCATCGTACTTGAATACTGAATTATTATACTGGAGTTCGAAACTCTTGTATTTGAGTACGAAACTATTGTACTGGAGTGCGGAATTATCATATTTGAATACGGATCACTAGTGGAACAATGTATAACTTCTGAGGAATAAATGATTTATGATGTTTTTCTCATCGAAATCTGTGTTTTGTTTTCCAAATTGTCCGCGGCCTAAACCGAATCTCATAATGAGTCAAGGATTCTTTCTATTGGATTTCTGTAACAAAAAATTGGGATAATTCAGGTGTTCAAGAGAGACCGTTCAGGATGATCGGAACATAATCCAGAGAACATTTTATTCCGCAGGACGTTATGGGGATGTGATTCAGGGTTAGCGAAATACAATAGAAGGAACATTTTATTCCATAGGACGTTAAAAGGATGTCTGCCGACGGCCAAACGTGCCGTTTGATCGCAGATGAGACTGCCGCCCCGAAGCAATAACCCGCTTGCGTTGCTCGCTGGTATCCGCAAACAAAAAAACGTTTCCATCAGAAGCCGAATGGAACGCAGTGACCATGAGGCAATCGCGGTGCAGCGTGCCACGCTGCCACTCGCGTTGCTCACTGGAGTCAACTGACGGAAAAACGTTCCGAACGCGAAGCTGTGAGGCAACTGCGATCCAACGTGCTACGTTGGCGGAAAAACGTTACCATTGGAAGCCGACCGCGCAGCCGTGAGGCAAGTGCGATCCAACGTGCCACGTTGGCGTCGCGGCTCGCGACTGCGGTGCAGCAGCATGCTTCCCGGTCATTTGATTTTTTCCAAATGAATCAGGATCACAGCGGTGTCCGCCGGTGTGATGCCGCTGATACGTCCCGCCTGGGCAAGGTCGGACGGTTGAATCCGTATCAGTTTCTCCTTGGCTTCCATCCGAAGATGCGGGACGCTCATGTAGTCGAAGTTCGACGGAATCCGTCTGGAACCGAACTTGAGACTGCGGTCAATGTCGATTTCCTGCCGTATGATGTAACCGGAATACTTTGCGTCAACGCTCATCTGTTCCACGATGTCCGGAGCGGTCCTTCGGAGTTCGGGAACTCTCGCCGTGATCATCTCCCACGTGGTGTCCTGACGTTTTAACGCTTTCCACATGGAACCGTCCGCGTCGTGATGCGTTTCCAGAATCCGCCGGACTCGTTGGATTTCCTTCGTCTTTTCGGTGAACCGGTGCCAGCGTCCGGCGTCAATGAGTCCGTATTCATGACCGATCGGCGTCAGACGGCGGTCGGCGTTGTCCTGACGCAGAAGCAGCCGGTGTTCCGCGCGGCTGGTGAACATGCGGTACGGCTCGTTGACCCCTTTGGTGACAAGATCGTCCAGCATGACACCGATGTAAGCCTGATCACGCCGCAAAATCAACGGCTCAAGACCCGCAACCTGTCTTGCCGCGTTCGTTCCGGCAAGGAGTCCCTGAGCCGCGGCTTCCTCATAACCCGTGGTGCCGTTGAGTTGTCCGGCAAGATACAAGCCCGGCACCGCTTTGGTCTCCAGGGAAATCCGAAGCTGTTCCGGCGGAGCGTAATCATACTCAATCGCGTAAGCATACCGCAGGATTTGTGCATTCTCCAACCCCTCAATCCGATGAATCATCTCATCCTGCACATCGCGGGGCAGACTCGTTGAGAGTCCGTTGACGTAAATTTCCGCGGTGCGGCGTCCTTCCGGTTCGAGAAAAAGCTGGTGACGCTCTTTCTCGGCAAACCGCTCAATCTTCGTTTCAATGGACGGACAGTAGCGCGGCCCGACGGATTGAATCTGACCGGTGTACATCGGAGCGCGGTGAAAATTCCGGCGTACCAGCTCATGCACCTCCGGATTGGTGTACGCCATCCAGCACGGCATCTGTTCCTGATCAATCCGGTCATTCAGGAAAGAAAACGGCGACGGATTTTCATCGCCGGGATGCTCACTCAGTTTGCGGTAATCGATTGTGCGACCGTTCAGCCGGGGCGGTGTCCCTGTTTTGAAGCGTCTGAGCGTGATCCCGAGCGACATCAGCGCCGGACTGATTCCCAGGGACGCCGGTTCGCCGGACCGTCCGCCGGGAAGTGTCAGACTTCCGATGTGCAGCATCCCCTGAAGAAATGTTCCGCAGCAGAGTACCACCGCTTGGGCACGGTAAAGGATGTCTCCTTCGGCCACGACACCGGAAATCCGCGGTTTCCCGGAATCCCCGTTGACGGAATCTTTCACAAAACCGGTCACCGTTTCCTGCCGGAGATGGAGATTCGGCTGTTGTTCGAGAAACTCCTTGACGAACTGTTTGTAGGCGGTTTTGTCGGATTGGGCACGCGGTCCGTACATGGCGGCGCCTTTACTCCGGTTGAGCATCCGAAACTGGATTCCGGTTGCGTCGGCAGCGAGTCCCGTCAGTCCGCCGAGGGCGTCGATTTCCCGGACAATGTGCCCCTTGCCGACACCGCCGACGGCCGGATTGCAGCTCATCTGAGCGATGGTGTCGAGGTTGGAAGTCAGCAAGGCCGTTTTCGCCCCCAATCTCGACGCCGCAAACGCCGCCTCCGCACCGGCGTGACCGCCTCCGACCACCACGACATCATAATCATAACATGCTTCAAAATGGTGCGAATCGGAAACCAATGACATCACTCCCCCTCAATCAAGTCCCCCTGCTTCGTCACGGACAGGAAAAAACTGCAATTATTTTAAGAAAACGGCAAGCTTTGGTGGAATCCCCAATAAAAACCCGCCTCAAAACAAAAAATATCCTCTTTGCCTCTTTGCATCCACGGATTTATGGATGCCATGGCGTTTGTCCGTTTTTCGGCTGGAGAAACCTGGCTCCGGTCTCTTTGTACCAGCCAAAGAGGATCGTCCGGAGTTCCTCGGCCTTTTCCGGAAACTTCGCGGCCAAATCATGCCGCTCTCCGATGTCTTCCTTGATGTGATACAAATGCGTCTGTCCGTCTTCGAGCCGCTGAATCAATTTCCAATCTCCGAGACGAACCGCCGAAGACGGAAAACCGCCCTGATTGCTGTAATGCGGATAGTGCCAAAACAACGGACGCAACGGCTGCGTTTTTTCTCCGCGAAGCAATGCGGCAAAACTCACTCCGTCAAGATGCTGTTCCGGCTGCTGCGGAAGACCGGCCAGGTCAAGCAGTGTCGGATAGAAGTCGGTACTGATGACCGGAACATCGCTGACCGTGTCCGGTTTGATGAATTTCGGAAAACGGATGAGGAGCGGCTCACGAAGACCGCCTTCATAGTTCCAGCCTTTTCCGGCACGAAGCGGAAGATTACTTGTCGGGGAACCTTCCGCCGTAGCCAGTCCGCCGTTATCGGACATAAAAATGACGATGGTATTGTCGGTCAGACGGAGTTCGTCCAGCTTTTTCAGTACACGGCCGACCATCGCGTCCGTGTGCGACATCATTCCGGCATAGGTCAGATGATTTTGACGAATACGTGTTTTACGCGGCTCATCCGTAACATGGACCTGTTCTTCTTCGGCAAAATCGAGTCCCGCGTTGTCCTGCAAACCGAGCCGCTCCTTTTTCCCGCGGTATGGTGCGATGTATTCCTCCGAAGCTCCGAGCGGAACATGCACCTGATAGAACGAAAGATACAGCAGAAACGGTTTCTCCGACTCTTTGAACGCATCCAGCACAACCATTGCGTCATCAACGATTTGCGTTGTTTTGACTTCCTTAATCCGATTGGGAACCGTTTTGTTGTTGAGCGGCGGATGTTCCGGAAGGGTGAGGTTTTTCAGCAGCGGCGCAACGTACCGCGTGTCACCGCTGACAACATCAAACCCCTGAAATTGCGGGCCGTACTCTTTGATGTCGCCGAGATGCCACTTGCCGAGCAGTGCCGTGTTATAACCTGCCTTGTGAAAAGCCTCACCGAGTGTTGTTTCTTCGAGCGGCATAAACCGTTGCAATTCGGCCGGTTCAAAACGCTCACTCCGCACACCGGCAAGAAAATTTGTGAGTCCGGCCCGGGCGGGATAACGGCCGCTCATAATACTGTAACGTGTCGGACTGCACACATTGCACGCCGCATACGCCGAAGTGAAACGGATCCCGTCTTTAGCCAGCTGATTGATGTTTGGTGTTTCATAAAACGTTCCGGGGTTGAACGCTCCGATGTCATTGACGCCGAGATCGTCTGCGAGAATGAACACAATGTTGGGATGTTCGTTTCCCTCGACCGGTAAAACACCTGCTCCTGTGAAAGCCGCCGCGATGAACAAAGCCGTTAAAAATGTCTTCCGCCGCATGATTTTTCCTTTCATGTCTGTTTCTTCAATGAGTCACTGATCAGGATAAATGGAATCATACACAAAAAATGCCTGTGAACAATCCCCGTTTCGGCACGGCTGCCGTGAAATAACAAGGAAAAGAAATGAGAAGAAACACGGAATCCATCAAGTGGTACTTGTAATCCCGACGGAAATGGCTTAAACTTTCTATTGGTATCATAAATGGTTTCCTTTGATCGGATGGCTTGGATCAGCGGTATTTAATGAGATTCCCCCCTAATACTTTATGGATCATTTTCTTAGACAGATTTCCGAACAGTTCCTGAATGGAAAAACGGACTCCGAAACGTTTCTCCGGCAAATGAGCAGTCTGATTCAGCAGCAAAAAACCGCTGATGTGGGCGAGGCTCAACTTGATCTCGACCGCCGTCGCCGATGCGGTTTTCCGGAGGTAATTTTTTCTGAAGGCAAGAGTATCACAGCACTTAAGAAAATTTTAATGACACTTCAGGAGCGGAATGTGGATGTTTTGGCCACCCGAATGACGCAGGATCAGGCCGATGTTATTTGTAGCGAATTTCCTCGAGGTCAATACAATTCCATCGGACGGACATTCCGGCTGCCGCCGGTTTCAGGAGAGGAAACGGCACGGCATCATGGAAAGGTTGTGATTCTTTCGGCGGGCACAAGTGATTTGCCTGTGGCGGAAGAAGCTCGTGAGACCGCCGTCTGGACGGGAGCGGAAGTGACGCTCATCCAGGATGTCGGTGTGGCCGGACCCCATCGGCTTCAGGCCAATCTTCATCTCCTTGAAGACGCTGACGCCATTGTGGTGATTGCGGGCATGGAAGGGGCTTTGCCAAGTGTCGTAGGGGGGTACGTAAGTTGTCCGATTATCGCTGTGCCGACGAGTGTGGGCTATGGCGCCAGTTTCGGCGGCATCGCGGCACTTTTGGGAATGCTCAACAGTTGTGCGTCGAATGTTACCGTAGTGAATATCGATGCAGGTTTCAAGGGAGGATATGTCGCGGGGCTGATTTCACGGAACAATTCTTTATCCAGGCACTAATATTGAAATAATCGTTAGTTTTTGCGATGGAACTGTCAGGAAATTCTCCAAATTTTCTCGATTTATTTTTTGTACAATATACAATTGGATTACACTGGAGTTATCCCATTGTTGAAGACATAATACAGTGCATTATTCAAAACCAAGGTTTCAATAAATGTCGAATCCGAGAGACGAGAAAAATTGTCAATTGATGTTTGAAATTGAAGGCAATCCTCCTGAAGAAAGTCCGGCGGGACAGTTATATTTTCAAAAAGACGCTCTCGTTTTTGAATTTCTTGAGAGCGAAGAACCGGTGACGTTTAAAAAATCCAAAATTCCCGGCAACGTAACCTTCTATGAGGACTGCATTTACTTAAAACATCCTTTGAAAAATGACCAAATATTGGTGCTTTTTCCTCTCACGGAAACGAGCGAAAAAAGGTACATTTACCAAAGTCTGCGGAATTGGGTCATGCAGTTGTCGGGAAAAAATTTCGAAAAAGACGCAGCACCTTATTTACGTTTTTTTGATTTGCCGACCAAGTTTCTGATAGTTTTTCAGTTGATGCTTCCCTTTCTGATTTATTATGTGTTATTCTATTTGAATAAACTTTTGGAAAATATTCCGCCGAAACTCGTTGACATGCTTGAAGTTTGGGAAAAGATACTGTTTTTTCAGGGAGCAGCGGTTCATTCTCTGATATTGGTGCCGCTTGCGTTTTTCGTACTGGTTTTCAGTCACCGTTGGGCACTTCTCTGGGTCACCATCATGAGTTTCGTCGCCGTTTTCGGACTGGGAATTGCTTGTATCGCCGTGCCGGGAGATGTTTACCTTGCGGTCATGCCGTATCTTGTGTGTACGTTGATTTTGGCATTTTACTACATTATCTCACTGAACAAAATCTGAGGTACCTTTTTTCTTTCGGCATTCTTTACTTATCCGCAAAGATTTGATATACTGAAACGGTTATGGCATGGCCATTTGTAACTAAGGCTGCAATCAGTATAACATAAAGGAGAAAATCATGACCGATCCTACCATTCTTGCCGACCAGCATCAAGAGGACAACAACGAGAATCAGGATGATCAGCAGACAGGCAAATCCCATCAACAAGACCAAACCATGGATCAGGCCGTCGACAAAAGCCGGGCAGCCAGCGGTCCGACGCCGGAATCCTTTGGTGTCACGTGGCTTCAGGGAAGTTATTCCGGAAAAAAACTGCGTACTCTATTCGGCCTCACTATTTTAGCGACCATTCTGTTTTTGGTTCTCGCTGTTCTGTTCCGGGGACGCCTCACCCTCACGGATACGGTCTGGTGGTCTCTGATGATGGTGATTCCGGTGATTTTGTGGATTCGATATGTTTGTGTCTACATTTACCGCACGAAAACGATCAAATACCGTCTGACGCCGCACCGTCTCTACAACGAATCCGGTTTCCTCAAGAGAACGATGGACACGCTTGAGATTATCGACATTGAGGATATGCGGATGGAACAGACATTTTGGGACCGTTTCCTTAACGGCGGTGTCGGAACGGTGATCATTCTTTCCAACGACAAGACGCATCCTACGATCCGGTTGGAAGCACTGGAACATCCGCAAGACGTGTTCGAGTCGATTGACGAAATGCGGCGGCGGCAGCGGAGCAGCGGCGCAAGAGTCATCCGTTCGGTCACATCCTGAGTTGATTTTGTCGGCAAAGTTGCCATTTCATCGGAAAACCGCACGTTCCTACATTTTTGTGCCATTTCATTTTATAAAACAAAGATGTAGGAATGGAAATCAAACAGGAATCTTGCTCCGGACATTCCGGAGTCTTTTGCGGGATGTCTCACATGGCGGTGTCTTTCAAATTCTCTTTCTTCGTGAGTCTTTTCACGGGATTTTCTCTGTTTCGCAAAATACCGGCACAACGGTGGCGGGATTTCGATCTATTTTTATCATAAAAAGCTCGATTGGCACATTTCGTGCAAATAGTCCTCAGACAAGTTTCCGACATTGGAACAAAACGGAACAAATATGATACCGTTTCCAAACGAGGACGGCGTTTCTCCCGGTGATTTCAGCCGCCGGCACTTGATTTGCAAACGTTTTAATGAAAACTGAGGATAATGAAACAATGAGAAAGATTGCTATCTATGGTAAGGGTGGTATCGGCAAGTCCACCACGACACAAAATACGGTTGCGGCACTGGCGGAAATGGGAAGAAATGTCATGGTCGTCGGTTGTGACCCGAAAGCGGACTCGACGCGGCTTCTGCTGAACGGATTGGCACAGAAAACCGTGCTCGACACACTACGGACCGAAGGGGAAGACCTTGATCTCGAAGATGTCGTCAAAGTCGGTTTCAAAGGAACCCGCTGTGTTGAATCCGGCGGACCGGAACCCGGGGTCGGCTGTGCCGGTCGGGGAATCATCACCTCCATCAACCTGCTCGAACAGCTTGGTGCGTTTGATCCCCAGTACAAACTCGACTTCACATTTTACGATGTGCTCGGCGACGTGGTGTGCGGCGGATTTGCGATGCCGATCCGTGACGGAAAAGCCGAGGAAATCTACATCGTTTGTTCCGGGGAAATGATGGCGATGTATGCCGCCAACAACATCTGCAAGGGGATTCGCAAATTCGCGGAAGCCGGAACGGTCCGGCTGGGCGGTTTGATCTGCAACAGCCGTAAAGTCGATCGTGAGTCGGAACTGATTGAAGCTCTTGCCGCAAAACTCGGAACGCAGATGATTCATTTTGTGCCGCGTGACAACATGGTTCAGCGGGCGGAAATCAACAAGAAAACGGTCATTGACTTCGATTCCACGGTCAATCAGGCGGAAGAGTACCGCAAGCTGGCGCGTGCCATGGAAGCCAACACAAAGTTCGTCATTCCCGCGCCGCTCGAAATTTCCGAGCTGGAATCGCTTTTGATGGAATTTGGAATCGCGGACTGAAGTCTTGATTGCGGTCCCGTCAAACCTTTTGTCATGTCGATATTACTAACTTGAATTTATTGAGGAGATAACACACATATGTTAATGATCAGAGCCATTATCCGCCCCGAAAAAGTCGATGCAGTCCTTGCCGCTTTGATGGCGGAAGGTTTTCCGGCGGTCACCAAAATCAGCGTTGCCGGACGCGGAAAGCAGCGCGGTATCAAAATCGGCGACATCACCTACGACGAAATTCCGAAGGAGATGCTGCTCATGGTTGTTCCGAGCAAAGACAAGGACTTTGTCGTCAACAAAATCATGGAAATCGCGAGAAGTTCCAAAAGCGCCTTCGGGGACGGCAAGATTTTCGTGTCGCCGGTGGAGGAAGTTTACACGGTCAGTTCCGGTATCAAGGAAGTTGCGGAGGGGGAAGCATGAAAGAGGTCATGGCAATCATCCGCATGGGGAAAATCAATCAGACCAAACGGGCGCTTATTGACGCCGGTATCAGTTCCATGCACGTCAAGGATGTTCTCGGACGCGGCAAAGGACTGGTTGACATGGTGCGGCTCGCCGGTGCGGAACGGGTTTGGGAGGAAAAAATGGAAGAGCTTGCCGTCGTCGGACGTTTGATTCCGAAGCGTAAAATCTCGATCGTTGTTCCCAACAAACTTGTCAAGAAGGTCATAAAAACGATCATTGATGTCAATCAGACGGGCAAAAGCGGTGACGGCAAAATATTTGTCATGCCTGTCCATGAGTCGATTCGTGTCCGTGACGGTCAGACCGGCGAGGAAACACTGGATCAGTAAATTACGAAGGAATCACACAAAATACATTGGAAAATACCTGGAAATCAGCAGGAGAAAATATGCGTAATGAAATTGAATTGTCCGTTTCGGGAGAACAGTTCCGTGAAGACGTTCTGGAGTCGTATTCCCCGAAATTAGCGAAGAAACGTAAAAGGCAGATCCTTGTCAACCAGGTCGGTGACAACGACGAAGTTCCGGAAATTCTGGCCAACACCCGGACCGCGCCGGGAATCCTTACGATGCGGGGCTGTGCGTATGCCGGCTGTAAAGGGGTGGTGCTCGGGCCGACGCGGGACATTCTTCAGATTGTTCACGGGCCGGTCGGCTGTTGTTTTTACGCCTGGCTCACGCGCCGCAACAAAACGAAGCCGCGGACGGACGAAGACGCCAACTACATGCCGTATGCGATGTGTACCGATCTTCAGGAGGATGAAATCGTGTTCGGCGGCGAGAAAAAGCTCATGGCCGCCATTGAGGAAGCGGTCGCACTGTTCCATCCGAAAGCGATCGGCATTTTCGCCACGTGTCCGGTCGGACTGATCGGCGACGATGTTCACGCGGTGGCCCGTGCTGCGGAAGCGAAGTATCCCGACATCAATATTTTCGGCTTTTCCTGCGAAGGTTACAAGGGGGTTTCCCAATCCGCCGGTCACCATATCGCCAACAACAAGGTCTTCACCGATGTCGTGGGACAACTGGACGCGTCGCCGAAAGGGGGCAAATTCCGTCTGAACATTCTCGGTGAATACAACATCGGCGGCGACGCTTTCGAGATTGAGCGGATCGCCGAAGGATGCGGAGTCACCGTACACTCGACATTTTCCGGGAATTCCGTTTACGAAGAGTTCGCTTCGGCCCACACGGCCGATCTGAATGTCGTCATGTGCCACCGCTCGATCAACTATCTTGCCGAAATGATGGAAGCGAAGTACGGGCTTCCGTGGTTCAAAGTCAACTTCATCGGAGCGGAGGCCACGGCAAGATCGTTCCACAAAATGGCCAAGTTCTTTGACGATTCCGATCTGATGGAACAGACGGAACGTTTCGTCGAAGCGGAACTGAAGGAAGTCGAAAAGGTCCGTGAGGAAGTGCGTGCCCGATGCGAGGGAAAAACCGCCATGATTTTTGTCGGCGGTTCGCGTGCCCATCATTATCAGGAGTTGCTGCATGAGATCGGGGTGCTGACGATTGCCGCCGGTTATGAATTTGCCCACCGTGATGATTACGAAGGCCGCAAGGTGCTTCCGAACATCGTTGTTGACGCCGACTCGCGGAATATTGAGGAACTGACGGTCACGCCGGATGAGACCCGTTACAATCCGCGGATTTCCGAGGAGGAAAGAGCGGAACGGGAAGCGGCGGGATTCACCTTCAGTGATTACCGTGGAATGATGCCGGAAATGCCGGGAGGAACGCTTGTCATTGACGACTGCAATCATTACGAACTCGAAAAACTGATTGAGTATTACAAGCCGGACCTTGTTTGTGCCGGAATCAAGGAAAAGTACATTGTTCAGAAACAGGGGATTCCGATGAAGCAGCTTCACAGTTACGATTACATGGGACCATTCGCCGGTTTCAAAGGCGCGATCAACTTTTACCGTGAGATTGACCGTTTGCTTAACAGTAACGTTTTCAAGTTTGCGAAGGCCCCATGGGACGAGTCGCCGGAACTCACGGCCACCTACGGATACAACAATTGACCCGGCAGCGAGCCGCGACGGGCAATGCGAGGGCGTTGGATCGCAATAGCCTCCAGTCTCTTCGAGACGGTCGCTTTCAATAAACAACGTCTCCAACCGCTTGCGAGGTGCGATGGAACGGACATGTTCCCTTTCGGAAACACGAAATCCGCTTCCTGATGTTCAGGAAAAATGCCTCCGGCGGCCAACGCAAGGGCGTTGGATCCCAGTAGGAGCTGCCGCTCCGAAAGTCATGAACCCGTTCGCGTTGCTCACTGGAATTGGTGAGCGGAACAACGTGAAGCGGATAATAGGAGGCCGAAGGCAAGTGCGGTGCAGCGACACGCTGCCTCACACTCACTTCGTTCGGTTCGCTTTCTGATGGAAAATCTTTCCAACAGAGACCGAAGGCAATCCGGGATGTAACAGCACGCTGCCCGCCGCGGCTCGCGGTCAGTTTCTCGGCACGCTGACCGATTCGCCGCCGGCATGGGTGATCAACGCCCGGAGAACATCAAGCTCAATCGTCTGGCGGAAAAAGCGGACGGAACCGTCATAAAGGGAAACATTGACGCCGCCGGGATGTTCCGAACCGATACCGTCCGGCCCTTGATTGATTCCCTTGACCGCCTCGTCAAACGCGATGTCTTCCGGCGCCATCCAGCAGACCGGCGTCTTCCGTTCCGCAAAACAGATCGTGTTCGAAGTGCCGTCGGTGATTTTGGACATATCCAGTCCTTTGCCGTCCGTGCGTCCGGGAGCCTTGTCTCCGACAATCATGCCGTAGGCGGTGTCCCGCTTCGGATCACCGGCGGTACAACTCGGACATCGGAAAAGATCCGGCATTTGGTTGTGAAACTGCTTGTTATGTTCGCTGTCCCACGGCTCCTCCAGGCGGATCGATTTGTAAAGTGCCGTGTGTTCAAGGTACGGCAGCAGCAACACCCGCCAGCTATGCAGCGGTTTGCCGTCTTTGTCCACGGTGAACGCCGGCGGAAGTTTCAAGTGACTATCATGGTAATTGTGCATCGCGAGTGTCAGTTGTTTCAGATTGTTGGCGCATCGGGACTTTTTCGCATTCTGCTGAATCAGCTCGAAATTGACCTGCAGCAGTTTTCCCAGAAGGATTCCCGACTGCGAGAGATTTTCGCCGATCATGCCGACGTTCCAATCGACGGTGAAGCGTTTTCCTTCCGGTTTGAGCGTCCATGCCGTCCGAAGCCGGGTCAGCGATTCCTCATTGACGACCTCCGGGTACAGCGTCAGAAGCATCTGACTCACCGGCGGAAGATACGCTTTCGGTTTTTCGTTTTCCGTTTTCAGCGATTCGAGGTATCGGAGAAACCCGTCCGCCGCCACTTTCAAAATCAACTCTCCCTGCGACGCAAGAATCTGAGCGTCCAGTTCCGACTCCGCTTCGGCGACCGCGTGCAGCGATCCCTGTTCGGGGTTCAGTCCGACGGCTTTGAAACGGAGTGCGCTCACAAATTTAGGAAAGTCAATCTTCCCCCGCAGCGACGGGATGGCTTTCAGAAACGATTCCGGCAACGTCGGCGGAACCTCTTTGAGAACCTTTTTCACGTACTCCGGAGGAGCGTACAGAATCTGAACCGGAGAATCCTTCACTTCCGCGTAGGCCGCAAGAAACTCGGCACGTTCCGCCGTCCGTCCCGAACCGAGTTTTGCCGCGACCAGCTCCTTGTAGCGTTTATCCCCGAAGTTGCCTCTTTCCCCGAACAGGAAGGTGACGTAATAATATCCCCCTTCTTCGCGGGCGGCCAGTTGATTGTTCCTGACCAGTTCATTCTCCTTCAGCAAGGCGTCCAGCATCGTGACATTCAGACCGTCCACGGGAATCGCCGCGTAAGCAAAAAGCGGAAACTTCCCCGACTGCACCACGAGAAAAGCGTCTTTGATCCCGAGAAGATCGGTCAGAAAACGCTTGCCCCCTTCGCACCAGTCGAGCAGCCGTTTCCACGTGGCGGGGGTCAATTGCCCCGCAAGGGAATCCTGAGAGATGGTCGGCGACGTGTTCTGCACCAGCTTGATAAATTCCTCTTCGTTCAGCCCGACATCCTTCAGAATCTTCTGAAAGGTTTCGCGGTTGTTGTTGAGGATCGCCTCCGGGTCGAGCTTCGTGAAGTCGATATGCACCACGATCACCGTGTCGTCTCCAAGGAGCGGTTTCATTTTTTCCAGCGTGAAATCGTCCTGCGCGAACGCGGGGAGCGTCAGCAGCGACGCCAGCATCACCAATAAAAGTTGTATGTGTGTTTTCATGTTTTTTTCCTTCTGATCCAATTTTAAAAAAGATGTGTGTCATTTCCGATTTCGTTATTTCCGTTCCACCGTGACTTCCATACGGGAGTCACCGGCACCACTGGGGACCGCGTACTCAATGACCGCCGTGTCCCCCTCGACGTGATAGCGGAACGGCTTGTTGTCGTAAACGCCGACGAGCGGCACGGGAAGCTGGTCCACGGCGTCAAGGCTTTTCGGCAGTTTCCCGTCGTGGGTCGCCGCGTAGTACCGGATCACTTCGACGATCCGCATCAGGTCGGTGTTCTGGTCCGTCCGTGAAAACGCGTTCTTTGCCGCCTGAACCGCCGGCAGAATCAGCGAAAGATACAGGTCCGCCGGAGAATCGAATCTCCTGTAGTCGTAGTCGTCAAAGACAATCGCCGTATGTTGGGACCCCGCCGGAAACGACGCCGTGACCAGCATTTTTTCGTAGGCCGCTTTCGTCGATTCGAGAAGATACGGCGTCACCACCTGATAGACGCTCAGTTTGCCGATCTCCTCCTCCGAAAGTCCGCGTTTCAAAAGCCGTTCCTTTCCATACGGATAGCTGATCAGGCACGCCGCCGACAGATAGTTTTCGAGATCCGCCGATTTGCCGACATCTTCGAGAGAGTTGAACTGCACGGAAACAAACAGCGAGACAAACTCACGGAGAACCGCCTTGCATTCTTCCGCCGGAAGATTGTCCAGCCGGTCAAAGGCTTGTATCATGTTCGGACGGGTGAAGACCCAGCTCTGTTCCGCCTGCAGCCCCTTCCGCATCATGACGTCCGCGGTCGGAGAAAACTGCGTCAGGGCCGGATAAAGGTTCGGGGCGTCCGGCTGGACGGAAAGGAGCCGGAGCTGTCCGTCCATGGTCCCTCTGATGGCCGTCGAGACCAGCAGCGTCACCAGACAGGGAAACTCGGAATTCCCGAGATGTTCCGCCAGCCGGTATCCGACACGGATCGTCCTGACGGCCTCCTCGTACTTGCCGTTTCGGATTTCCCAGTTCGCCTTGCCGCTCAGATAACGTCCCAGGTCGCGGATGTCCTGAATGTGTTCCAGCGTTGTGGCGAATCCTTTGAATTCCAGAAGATAACTCCAGTCGCAGTCCCGCTTTTTGCTTGCTTTTTCCAGAAGCTGGAAGGCCGGATTCAGGCTCCGGTAGAGCTGTTCCTCCTGCGAGGCGTCAATGGCGGTCCACGCATTGGGACTATAACGCGGCGGAATGGGAAACGCCCGGAAATTCATCTTTTCCGCGGCGTAGTCATCTTGCGCGTTTTCGCCGGAACGTTCCGCCAGGACCGTCCGGGCGTACTCTTCCGACCGGTACATCTCGCGAAGCGCGTAGTACTCTGTTTGTCTCATCTTCTTGTACGCCTCCTGATAAAGCGGAGCGGCGTTGCCCGGCTCCATTTCGGTGACGTGAACATTCAGCCGGTAGTGGAGGAGCGGATACGGCAGGCCGGCGGGACTGACGGTGAGCCGGAGATATTGCCCCGGGACCTTCGCTTCGGTGTCGTTCCACTTCTCGTAGAATTCCCGGAAGGAATCGCGTGCCGGAAATTTCACCGCCGGCGGAGTGTCTGCTGCGGCACAGGGGAAGCCCGGAGCCAGACAGCAAAGGGTGAACAGGAACAGGAATCGTTTCATTTTTCTCTCCTACAGGTTTTAGGTTTTTAAGGGGTTAGGGGTTAGTTTTTAGGGTTTTAGTAGGCCGGGAAGCCCCGGCTGGGGAACATGCTGTTCCATCGCAGTTGCCTTCGGCTTCCTATTGTAAAGATTTTCTATCAGGCGGTCGGCGTTCATTATTATCCTTTTCCCTTTTTTCCGCCGGTTGATACCAGCGACCACCGGGAGCGGGTCATTGTTCGGGACGGCAGTCCCATCGGGGGTGCAGCGGCCTACCGCTGCCCGCCGGAGGCATTCTTTTAATCCGAAAATTGTTTCTTTTATCATTTTCTTGCTCTCTTTCTTGATTTTGTTTATTGTTACTTCATTTCTACTTTCTTCTCTGAGGTTGCCAGAGAACTCTCCGTGGTTCTCGGAGTATCCTCCGGAATGCTCGGGCTTTACTCCGCGACTTTCGGAGTATCCTCCGGGATGTTCGGAGTACACTCCGGGACTCTCGGGCTTTACTCCGCAATGCTCGGAGTACACTCCGCAACGTTCGGGCTTTACTCCGATGTTCTCGGAGTACACTCCGAGAGTTCCGGGCTATACTCCGCGACGTTCGTGGAGTCCTTTGGACATCGTGTGGAGCCAATCATAAGTTTCGTATAATAACATATTTATAGCGTTTTTATACTCGAAATGAATATTGTTTCCTATAATGTGTTAAAGTCATGCCTCCGGCGGGCCGCGACGCCGCGGCGGGCGGATGGAGCTACCGCTCCGAAAGCCGTGAATCCGTTCGCGTTGCTCACTGGAGCCTGCGAGCGGAACAACGTTTTCAACGGAGGCCGAATGGAACGCAGTGACTATGAGGCAACTGCGATGCAACGGCACGTTGCCCCGCTCCCGATTGTCGCTGGTATCCGCAAACGGAAAAACGGGAAAAGGATGACAATGAACGCCGACCGTCTCGAAGAGACTGGGAGGCTATTGCCCGCCGGGGCTTCCCGGTCGTTGGTCGCTGGAGTCCATCGGCGGAACAACGTTTTCAACGGAGGCCTAAAGTCTACAGCCTATTGCCTAAAGCCTCCCCCGGGAGGCCGAATGGAACGCAGTGACCATGAGGCAACTGCGATGCAACGGCACGTTGCCGCCCGCCGCGGCTTCCCGGCAAAGATTTTCTATCTGGTGGCGAACCGCGAACCGAACAAAGTGAGTGTGAGCCTACCGGGATCCAACGCCCTCGCGTTGGCCGCCGGAGGCGTCGCGGCCGCTGGAATCCATTGACGGAAAAAGACTTTCCTCAAAATTGCCGGGGATAACATTGTCTATCCGAAGCCGACCGACCAGAAGAGACGGGGAGGCATACCGCCCGCCGGGGCTTCCCGGCTCTATCGTGTAACGTACCGGCAGGACATTTGTCTGGAAGTTCGCCGATTCCCGTGTCCGCCGAGCCAGTTCCTCCCGTTCCCGGATCATTTCGTCGAGGTCGAACGGCTCCTCCGGGTTCGCGGCGGCTCTTTGCGGCCGGACTCCGCCTGCCGGCGTCAACGCGGCCGGCATCAACGGCTCCAGCAGGGATTTCACCCATGAAGAGAGCGGCAGGGAAGGTTCCGAATCCGTCCGCCCGCTTCGGGCAATGTTCCCCGTGACAATATTCCCCGTGTCGTGATTCTCCGGCCTGCGATTCTCCTCGCTATGCCTGGAATTCTCTGCGTGATGCCCATGATTCTCCGCGTGATGATGGCCTGTCTCATTCTTACTCTCCTGGAGAACGATTTCGGAATCCTTCTCCTTCCGCGCGGGACGGCTTTCTTCACGGGGGGCATTCTCCGCCGGGGACATCTTCACCGTGAGCGTCTCCGCCGCCGGATTTTCTCCCTTTTCCGCCGGAAAATCTTCGCGCGGAACGAACCGCACCACCTCGCGGACTTCGATTTTCGGCGGGAGGACGAATGGCACCGCGAAGTACATCGCCGCCGCTCCGAGCACCGCTCCCGCGAGGCCTGTCAGCACCGGAAGCGACGAAACAAAACAGGAAGAAGGTGTGACGGAACCGGGAAAAACCGCCGGCTCACCCGGAATCGGCGGGAGGGGCGGTCCTTTTCCTTTTCTTTCCGCCGCGGCCAGAATTTCCGCCGCAAGCTCCTCGTTTGGGGCCGGACTCAGTTCCGCGAGCCGACGTTCCCAATATTCGATTTCCTCATGGTTTTTCATGGAATGAGTCCTTGCTCTGTCAGCTTTTTATGTAAAATCTTGATTCCTGTCTGGTATTTGCGGTGGACCGTGCTGGAGGAACTCCCGTAAACGGCCGCGATCTGCTCGAATGTCAGCTTTCCCCATATTTTGGCGACAATGATCTCACAGCACTGCCGCGGGAGTCGCTGAAGCTGCTCCAGCACGGCCTGCATTTCCTCGTCCGTTTCGCGGACCGGCGTGAACCATGCCGGGGTCGTGTGCGAAAAGTCGATTTCGCGCGTTTTGCGGCGGTTTCGCGACCGCAGCGATTTGTTGGATAAATTTCTCACGACGGCAAACAGCCACGCCGTCACGTTTTCCGGCGGAGGATGCTGGCGGTAAAGCGAGATAAAGGCCTCCTGGACCACATCTTCCTGCGAATCATGCGGCCACTGCCGGGCGTACAGCAGAAGAGCCGGCAGCTCGGCTTTAAGCATCGCGGCGAAATCAGTCGATTCTTCTTGCGGCATTCTGGACAAGTTTACTGGAGTTTATGAGGTCAATTCACGTTCCACCGGAATAATAATCCCGCCGGAACGTCATTATTCCATTATAATTGGCCGGTTTCTGGAAAAAAGAGAATTTTTGCCGCCGCTTGCCGGAGAACTCCTGCGGAAAGCCTTGTCACTTTTTCAATGTCTCTTCCGCATGACGGGCAAAGTAACCGCGAAAATCTTTTGTGTAGCCCGTCAGAATCGACTTGCCCAACCCGTCGGCGTCACCGCAATGATACAACGCACGGGCAAGTGAAATCTCAATGAGCGAATCGCGGCGTGCCTTTTCCTGATTGGTTCCGCCGGGAGCCTGTTTGTCAAACTGTGTCGCTTTTTCCAGTGTATCGTGAACATAACCGGTCATGTGGGGCTGTTTCAAAAGAAATGCCAGTGTTTCCGCCGCCTCGGAGCCGCCGATGTTTTCCAATGCCAGCGTCACCGCACGGAAGTGGGAAAAATCGCTCTCATGCGTCAGCAGCTTTGCCTTTGCCGTGATGGACGTCAAGGCCCGCCGGTCTTTGAGACGTCCGAGCGTGGTGATCCACCGGTCCATCGGACTGGAAGCGTTTCCGGCTTGTCCCATTCCGCGGAAATTCCAGCCTTTGTCCCACTGTTCATAAGAATCAAGCTTTTTCAAAAGGACCGGCACCCCCACCGTGTCACCGAAATAAGCGGCCATGTTCGCATAGAGAAGTTTCTCCTCGAAATCCGCAGCGTCAAGGTACGCCTGACGGACCAGCGGCGCGGACTCTTTCGGATACCATGCCACAAGAGCCGCGTTTTCCTTGAAGTTTCCGCCGAGATTCTTCACCGCCGCAGGAAGTTGCGGTAACGTCTTCCCGTAGTTGTCTTCATGGACGGCGGTTTCCGGTTTCAGATTTCCGATGGCAATGAGATGCCGCTGCAATTCCCGTACATCAAGTTTTCTCACACTGTCGATATGATCCCGAACCAGCATTGCCGCCGCACATCCCAGAGCATACCCTTGATTTTGCAGGTCCGGCTGCATTCGGACGATCGGAAGCGCGTCGCGGTGACAACTCATCGCCAAACCGCTGACGAGAATCCCTTCCACGCCTTGCGGAAGCGAACTCCGGTAAGGAACATAGCCGTAATACTTGTTCGGATGCGGATGGTTCAGTTCCATGTACGGGTCAATGGTGTAACCGTGTGTGTCGTAATCACTGTAGCCATACATGATCGTGTCGGGATAGGTACGTCCGTTGATCTGGTCGAGTGCGGTAAACGTCACATCTCCGAGAATCTGCCGCCGCTCACGGGTGCTGAGAAGTTTGCCCTGATCGAAGGCATGGGGATATTTCTCTTTGGCATACACAAACACGTGAGACGAATCAAGAATGTCCGTCTCATCGACAAACATGAAGTCGGTATTCGCATAACTTCCTCCGAGGGTACGCGGAGCGAGTCCGGCTCCCTGGACGGCGATTTCCTGATTTTCAAACGACTGAATCTTCGCCCCGGCGGCCACGGCGATGTCCGCGTTACCGGTGGCATCAATGACAACCTTCGCCGTCACGATTCCCGGACCGAACGGAGTTGTCACCAACACACCCCTGACGTGGTTTCCGACCGTCAGCGCACCGGTCGCCAGCACCCCGTGCCAGACATCGGCATGGGCGTCATGAAGCGATTTCCGCCACCAATGGATTTTGCCTTCAATACTCCAACTCGCCAGACCCGCCTGCACTTCTTTGGTGAAACCGGTCTGGTTGCCGTACCAGTAATTCGAGATTGCTCCTGCGGTTCCGATGCCGCCGAGATCATGCAGGTGTTCCAGAACAAGCGTTTTCGCCCCCTGCCGTCCCGCTGCAATTCCCGCCGGCGCACCGCTTGTTCCGCCGCCGACCACCACCACATCATAATCCGCAAGAACCGGAAGGACTCGCTGGGATTCCTGAATGGTTCGTCCCTGCGGATCGAATCCCTGAAGTTCCGAACGGATTCCGGTAAGCACTTCGCGGATGCGGCCGGGAACAAGAACCTGTCCGGCAACAAACGGCGGCATCCTGATCACGGTGCGGTACGGCGGTGAAGAGTCTGCCGTTTCCTGAACGGCCTCCTCGGCAAGGTCGCATCCTTTTTGACGCCAGACGGAAAGCGGTTCAAAGGTTTGCGGGAAATAGAGTTCGTCCGCGGTGAACGCCTGTTCCGGAGAAAATGTCGCCAGACGGATCTGCGTTTCCAGCTCAGCCCGGAACGCGAGGTCGTCCGGTGATGTTCCCGGCGGCATCGCCACCGTGAAGTGATAATTGATGACCGGATAATCAATCACACCGGTCGCCGGCGTTTGCGGCCTTTCCTCCTGATCCCCATTCCCGTAGAGCTTTTGCGGCGGGATTGCAGGACCGGAAAACGACTGTCCTGTCACTTCATAACGAACCGCTTTCAACAGAGGATATTTTGCAAGGTCAATCTCACGCGGCTTTCCGCCGATCACGGTGAACTCAGCCGTTTCCAGCGAAGTCACCCTTTCACGAGCGTAGAGGATCCGCTTGGCAAGTACCGCCTGACGTCCGCTGCGGTTGGTGATCATCATGCCGACGCTTTTTCCGTTGCTGTCGAGGATTTCACCGGACGCAAACGTGTTGAAAAGAAACGGCACTTCCGCCTCAAGAAGCAACCGGTCCAGTGTCCGCTTGATGTGCATCGGACGCGGAGCGGCATCGGTATTTTTTTGTGATTGTGACGTCACAGGTTTTTCGAAAATCAACAGTTCCGAAAGAAGTATCCGGGACATGTTTTCCGCACGTTTCACCGTCAGTCTCAGATGCCGTGTTTTGAGCGGCGTCCTGAAAATGCCCGTGAACGGCACCATCATGTTTTTCTCCGACGCATCAAGTTCCACCCCGGTTTTACGGGCAATGGCTCCGTCACAAGGCCGCCAGTACTCACCGTCATGACTGTAATCAAGTGACACACTGCCGATCTGAAACGGATTGACCGTTGTCCGTTCAAAAGCCATCAACGTCAACTGCCCGACAGGCTTTTCACCGCCGAGGTCAACGAGGATGACTGCATCGGAGTCCACTTGCAGGGAATCGTTGACCGGTGTTCCCAGCACTCCGTCGGCAAGACGTCCCGGTGCCGGAATTTCAGGATGCGACGCAGCGATCGGTTCCCTGATTCTATAGGTGAACGGATGTTTTCCTTCTGCGGCAAGAAGTCCGGAAAATTCCGCAGGGAGACTGCTTCGGTTCGGATCGTTCTGTAACGTCTGAAACAACGGATCGTCACGGTCTTCACCGGATTCTCCCGAAAGACGCAATGTTGCCGTCCGGTCTTCGCCGGGATAAGGGTACGGCGTAATCAGAAGCACATCGGCTCCTTTTCGAGCCGCTTCCCATGCCGCCGCGACACCTCCGGTGGAACCGCCGATCACAAGAAGATCAACCTCCTGTGCAAGCGGTACGTCTCTTGCCGATTGTACAACAAATGTTTCTCCGAATAGGGAGGAAATTCCTAAAAAACAAAACACCAGCAGTGTGGTGTAAACCATCGAAAACGGGGAAAAAAAATGTCGCATTTTAGTTTGTCCTGTGTGAAAAAATCAGCGTTTTTTGGGAACATCGACATCAAACGTCGTTTCGCCGTCCTTGAAGTCGTGATCAATTTTGTAGTCACCGAAAAGCGGCTTGCCGACAGGAAAGTCTTCTGCAACAACACCGTCATTCCCGGAAACCGTCACGTGATAAGCACCTCCGATAATACCAAATCTTTTCGACAATGTGTACTCCCCGTCAATAATTTCGGCGGCGGTTCCCCCTCCGTTGTTTCCTTTGGAAAAATCGGGAACAAATGTGATGACGCCGGATTTCAGCGGCTGACCGTCGTAAGTCACTTTGCCGGTCACGGGTTTCAGCTTGGAACCACATCCGGCGGTAAAAACAAGAGAAAGTAAAAGAAGTATCGCAAACCGTGTCATTGTATTTTTCATTTTTTGAAAACCTTTTCCGCATGTCTCGCATTTTTTACTTCTTTTGAGAAATAAACACGCGAAATGTTATACTGAAGTCACTTGAAATTCCATAAGCCGGACAGGGCAAGCCCTCCAACGCAGAGCGTATGATTGAGGCTGAAGGTTAATGCCCATACCGGTTATGGTATCAATTTGAAAACGGAATCCCGAACGCAACACATCAATCACGGCAATTGGTAATTTTCCCCGTAATTGGCGGATGCTGCCGTCAGAACAATGTCCATGCTGGTTGTGTCGGAGATATAATGCGTTGATCCGTCGCAAAGTCCGAAAACGGCCCCGCCGGTATGATAGCTGCCGAACGGTCCGACGGTGCGAAGCGGGGTGAACCGGGCGGCGACTGTCTCACCCTGTTGCATGGATTTCGGTCCGCAATTGAGATAAAACGCACTTTTCACCCCTTTGGCAGAAAGAAGCGAAAAGTTCTTGCCGTTTCCGCTTGCATCCCCTTCACTATGGATATACGATCCGCGATGCCAACCGCGATAACCCTGATAGTCGTTCCAGGAAATCTCCCCGAACGCAAGTGTGTTGGAGGTTCCATCGGAGATAAAACCGAAATTTCTCGATAACCCGATTGTCATAATACCGTTGTCTGCCACTTCGCCGGCAGCAGTGGAAGAGTTAATACGTGAATAAACATGCGGCGGGTTGGTTCCCGGCACGTTTTCCGTTGCTCCGGCGATTCCATAGTAATGCGTGGTTTTCCAAGTGGATTCCCCGGATCCTGGAGAATCTTCCTGCGAGGTACTGGGGCAAAACAGGCCGGGAATTTTTACCTCACCAATAGCTTTGTTCGGTGTATCACTGTAACCATAGTGAAAATCAGCCTGCGAAAAGAGTGCTGTTTGTTCCATGTAAGGACACAAACGTACCATGACGCCAAGATGTCCCTGAGCACCGCTCCCTGTCTTTTTTTCCCAACCGTCATTGGGAAACGCACGCATCGCATCGTGATAGGTGTGCAATGCCAGACTCAGTTGTTTGACATGATTTGTACACTGCATACGTCTTGCCGCTTCACGGGCGGCCTGAACTGCGGGTAAAAGAAGAGCAATCAAAATCCCGATGATTGCAATCACGACAAGAAGTTCCACAAGGGTGAAACCGGATCGGGCAGTCAAAACAGATCGGACAATGAATTTTGAACGGACAGAAGAACCTTTGGCAGTGTTTGCAACATATGTATCTGTAATACGGGAAGCCGTACAGATACCCCCCCCCCCCCCATTTTGACATTTCGGACACAAAGTCAAGTTTTGCATGGTTTTTCTCCTGAATTTGGAAAAACGTTGAACGAAAGTTAACACAGATTGACACAAATCAATCCGATTACTGCATTCTATACACAACAATTCCAAAAGTCAAGCGGGATTGTCGTTTTTTTAGAAAATTTTCCTGAAATATTTTCACAAAATACAAGTTCTTTTTTCAGCGTGACAGAAAATATGCAACCTTTTCTGATTTTTGCGGATTTTCTCTGTTCCGAGCGGAAATGCGGAACAGCATCAGCGGACATCAAAAGTACCAGCTCATGCCGGTGAAAACCGTGTGCATGTTTTCCCGGTTTGTCATGGAAGCGTTGTATCTGATGAAAATGTCCATCGACCTGCCGAATTTGCCCGTCAGTGACGCTCCGAAAATCAACCGGTCACGGCCGGATTCATAACCTGAAACCGTATAGACACATGGAAACGGATCGTTCCAGGAAGTGCGGAACAGATCCCCGCCGCCGAACTCATGAGACCAGCTTCCGCTCAGTTCAGGGTACCATGTCGCAAAGAGGCTCGTTTGCCGCCAACGGTAACGCAGACCAAGGGTTCCTCCTTTCACCGTGTGATTTGATGAGGAAACATTCATCGGTGAGAGGGTTCCGAAAACCGGCTTCGCCTGATACGGCGATTCCTCAAGATTCAGGTAGTCGAACCCGAGAAAAGGTTCCATCTGAAAAAGCCCTGAACTGACTTTGATGCGAAATTCCGTAGAAATTCCGTACTGTTCGGCGGTGCGTTTCCCGTTCCATTGCGAAGCGTTGAACGAATGCATCAGTTTCTGATCGTGATACCCGTAACCGGCATGAATGTCCCACGACCATTGATCCCGGTCAATGCCTCCATGTCCGAACAGTTTGAAAGCGTTGACATCTTTCTGAAGAACGCCGGTTTTTTCGTCGGCGGAAAACCAGTCCCCTCCGGCACCAAATCCCAGAAAGAGGTTCTTTTTGCCGTGCCGCAGCAACCCGGTCGTCAGCCCGAACGAACGGGTCGAGAAGCCGGGAAGTGCCGCTTCCTTTTCATAAGTTTGCCAACTGCCGTAGAGACTCAAGCGGCTTTTCAAACGCCAATCCTCATCGGCGGCGCATGTCACCGAGTCCGTTCCGCGAAAGAGAATATCCTTGTTTTCCGCAAGTTTTTCGAGAGAGTTCGAATGGTCACTCCAATAACCAATGTCCCCATCCCCGGGAAACAGGGATGAGGACAACATCAAGAGAACCAAGAAAAAGGAGAATAAGAAACGCATTCTGATAAGTCCGCACAACAGATTATCGTGCCATACCTGGTTGGGGCGGTTGCGCAATCATGGCGGCGGAAGGGTCCTGCGGATTTCCGGGCTGATTCTGATTGAACGACGGAACATTCATGACATTTTCCTGATGCTGAGGCGGAACGGCGTTGGGGTCTGCCGGAACACCGCCTTCCGCCGGAGGCTGCTGTTGGCCGTCCTGCTGCCGTGGTTTGATCGGAACAAGTGCCATCAGAGCACGGTCTTTGGAGACATTGTCCATAGCATATCCCCAAAGTCCGTCTTTTTCGTCGTAACCGACATTGTAACTGTGACCGCTCTGCGCGACGCCTTGCGAAAGCACATTGGGACCGCTCGGACTGCGAACGACCAACGCACCGCCGGTCTTCGGATTGGAACCCATTTCCGTGTAAATACGGCACTGATCCACCTGGGTTTGCGGATTGTCCGGCGTAGTGAAAACGGCGTTTCCCATAAGAATGTTGCCGCAAAGTTGTGTTGCGATGATTCGGGTCCGCGCCAGCACTCCGCCGTTTGTCATCACAAGATCAGGGTCATCCTTGCCTTCCGGCCAAAGGTAAAGCGTGTCGGAAACTTTGAGTTTCTTGACGGTCAGTTCATCAAGATTGCCGGCCAGTTCCCCGGCACTTTTCTGCGGCAGAAACATTGTCGCCGCTGCACCGACAACACCGCCGACAACCGCCGCGATGATACTGAGAAAGATTTTTTCGCCCATTGAAATCCAGACCTCCTGTCTGAAAAAAAGTTGGTTTTAGTTTCAGGTTATCGTCGTCAACATAAAAATAGAACATGTCCGCTGAACCGCCTGTCCCGCCGGTATTGAATCAACATCCTGTTTTGCTCGGTTTTTCCAATTTGCCGCAACAGGCGATGTCTGAACGGAATCCCATTTCATGTCGATACCGAAAATACGGTTTCAAAGCGACACATCTGTTTCCATTTTGAAACCGTTTGGAAGTTTAACAGAAGCAAGACGTTTTGTCCAGAGCATTTTCCTCATTTTTGGCCATACATTCTTGAAATACTGTCCGCGAGCCGCAAAACAGAGATGTAATACTCCGACTCCAAGGGAGAATGCTCTATCAATTCCGCTGCGGTTTGTTCCGCAATCATCCGGGCGGCGGACTGGTTGAATTCCGGCTGAATGATGACGGCCCTGACATGATCCGCTTTGAATGTTTTGATCCAGTCGGCGATTTCCCTCGGTGACGGCGACTTCCCTTCGACTTCGATGGCACGCTGTACAAGCCCGAACTCCTCACAGAAATACGCGTAGGAAGGATGGTACACATAAATCGTTTTTCCGGCGAGCGGATCAAGCTTTTCATGGACTTTTTTTTGCAGATCGGTCAGCTCAACAAGAAATTTTTCGCAATTGGCGATGTAATCTTCTTTCCCCGCCGGATCAATCCCGATTAACGTGTCGCGGATCACACCGGCCTGTTCCTTGACCAGCGCGGGACTCATCCAGATATGCGGGTCTGCCCCGCCGTGAGCGTGTGCCGCATGACCGGCGTGATGGTGATGGTCTTCGTGCAGCTTCAAACCTTCCAAAACATCGACCACACGAAGATGCGGAGCCTGTGATTTAAGCCTTGGCAGAAGATTTTGCTCCGCAGGAAAACCGATACTGAAAAAAACACGGCATTGGGCCAGTTTCCTGATCTTTTCCGGCGACGGTGCGTAAGTTTCCGGCTCTCTTCCCGGCGGCACCAGCGTCTCAATGTCCACATGGTACGCATTTTCCACATTCGGATACGCGGCGATTTTCCGCACAAAAAACGCTTGCGGCTCAATACTGACCGCCACAGAGAGTTTATTCTGATGCCGGATTTCAGGACGTGACACTCCATTACGCATGATTGCGACTGCAACAATCACAACAACAAGCGAAATTACTCCACCGAAAAACACATAGAAAGGCCGAAATTTCTTTTTCATTTTAACAATAATCAAACAGCCCAATTTCACATATTTCCATGTTTCGTATTATATTTGCATTTTCAAAAAATTACAATAGTGAGCATGAGTAAAAGAGAGTGGTGATGTAGTTATAGATGTCCAGCAAAATTATCAGACATGATGTATACCATTTGTACTTGAAAATTTGGTTTTTGAAATCCATTTAGACCATAGAAATACGGTATTTCTGCCTTTGCAAAAACCAAAAATTCAAGTGTCATCAGAGTATAGAAATAGGTAAAATAAGAAGGCTCTTGACTAGCATCTCTTGTTATTTTATCAGATTTTGACGATGTTCAAAAGGTTTACCTCGCGATGATTGTACCTGAATTCGGTTTCCTTTCAATGGAGGATAAAGGTTTGAGAAGAACAGCCGTTGAACTTGGCAAGACGTCTTTTGGCATAACTCCAAAACGCTTCAATTCCATTGACATGCGACTTTCCTCTTGCAAATTCTTTGCATGATGGAACACCCGATAGTGATCGTAACCGTTCAAAATCAGTCCGTCGTAAGCTTTCCAGCCATCGGTATGGATGGTGGAGCCTTCAAGGATTTTTCCGCGAATAATAGGCATTAAAGCCTCTTTGGAACAATGAGAAACAACCGTTACAAACACATTGCCTTCCCGTTTGAAAAGACCGAACATTGATGTCTTACCCGCAGCACCGCGTCTCCGCTTGCCGCGAACACGCTTCGCACCGAAGTACGGTTCGTCAAGTTCAAACTCATCCGTTTCCAACGGACTTTCTTTCAAAGACTGCTGGAAAATCCGCTCACGGATTTTCCGAAAATACGAGTTCACCGTGTTCCGGTTTACCCCCAAAATTGACGCCGTTGCCGTCGCAGTCAGGTCCTCGCAAAAGCAACGTAAAAGCAAGTCAACTTTTTTAGCACTTAAACGCTTGTATCTCATAGACTTACATTAAAATATGTTACGAGATGCTAGGCAAGAGCCATAATTAATTCGTTCTAACCAGTTGCTGTTGTTCGAATGATTGGACGCCAGTAATATTTTGACTAAAATTTGAGTATATGGCAAAATTTCTGCAAAGATTTTCTTCCTTACCGTATCTTATATATGTAGAGACGCAAAATGTTATGAGCGACGAAATATTGATCCAGGAATATCAGCGAACCGGCAACCGTGAACTTCTCGATGAAGTTGTCCGCCGGAATTTCGATCGGGTTTATCGCTTTGTCGCCTCAATGGTTACATCAAATGACTCCGTTGACGACCTTGTGCAGGATGTTCTCACATCCGTTGTTCGGAACATCGGAAAATTTCATGGCAGGTCCCGGTTTTCAACATGGATTTATCAAATCACTCAAAATCGTGTGCGTCGGTTTTTGGAAACATCGGCGCGAAATTTTATGTACCTTGATGACGAACAGGCCGAACGTATTGAAGCGAAACCATGGGAGGAAACCGTTGATTCCAAAGAACTTATGAAACAAATTGACTCGGTGATTGCAGAACTCTCCCCGGCACTGCGGACGGCAATTCTTCTGACAGGCGTTGAGGGGCTTACCCCGGAAGAAGCCGCCATCGTTGAAAATTGTTCCGTCGCCAACATTCATTGGCGCATCCACAAAGCGAGAATAATCCTCAGGCGGCGTTTGAAAGAATATTTATGAGTACCAAACTTGACGATATACTCCACGATTGGGCACAAACCAAATTACCGGACAACGAAATCCGGGAAGCGATTCTCCGTAATGTGCTTGGGCAGAAGAAGATCGGAAAGCGACCGACACCCAAACGGCATCATCAAGCTGGCTGGATTACGGCCGCAGCCATTGCCGCCGTTATGTTATTGTTCGTGCTTGATGTTCCGCAGCAAGACACGCCAATTGTACAAAAGCCGCCGGTTGTGACCAATATCATTACAAAGAAAGAGCCGATTCAGGTTTCGCTTCTGGTTTTACGGCATTTACCCAATTCGGACACCGCCGTTGAGTTTCTCGAAGACACCGTTTTGGTCACAGAGGATCAAAAGGTCAATACATTGGATTTGAACGGACACAAATTTTATCTCTGGTTCTATAAAATGGAGCCGGGTTTATTCACGGTGGATGTTGTCATTGACGACATCACCGGAACCGATCTCATTGTATCGAACAAAACACGCGGACTGCACCTGAAATCGGAGGAGAACGAGTTTGATGTTTTCGTTTCCTTGTAAATTTTATGTTGCGCACAGAATTTTTATGTTACACACAAAGGCAAAATCATGAAACACATGTTTTTCATTCTTTTAACATTATTTCCAGCGGTGCTGTTTGCCGAAGAATTGCCGGTGATTTGGGTTGAGGCGGGAACGAATCAGAAAATCAATCTCAACCTGCCGATGAGTGAAGTTTGGACACGTAAACGGATCCCCGTTTCCAACCCGATCTCCAATTCTTCGGGATATTGGACGTTACTGTATGAACATCGCGTTTTGGCAAGCGGGACGACAAGCTGTAATCCGTCACAAATCGGCACGATTTTTTCTTTCGATCTGAAAACACCTTCCGTGAAAGAAGGTGTGACGTTACAAGCGGAACTCTCGTTTAATGATGTGACTGTCCGGAAAGTCGTCGTTGCCTCACAGGAACCGTTTGAAGATCGGAAAGCATGGTTTGGAAAATACCCGGTTGCGTTGTACGATCCCGAAGGAAAAACGGCGGAATTTTTTGAGAAAGAAGAGTATCCGTTTCAGCATTTGAAATCATTCAACGACATTGAAACCGTTACCGGCAGGACAATTATCATCGGCGAAAAGACCTCTTTTGTCAGAAAACGCGGGCTTGACAAGGTACTGTACCAAAAAATGCAAACCGGAAATTCCGTGCTTGTCGTTGCCCCGGTGGATAATTTTCCGCTTGATTTCAGTGATCCGAACAATACGGTCTATTCCCTATCGCTGACGGAAAATGCCAAACATCTTTTTCCGCTTGAGCCGGATTATTGGATGACTGATTCCGCATGGGTTTTGCAAAGCGAGAGAGGAATTGTCATCCTTGCCGATAATAATAACAGATTGCAATCGGAAACACAAGTACTAAAGAATAGATGCCCCGGCGGTCCTCGTTTACTTGATCTCCGTTTGATAAAAGGCGATTTCAAAGCGCGGCCGACAAATCGGATGATTGCCGTGAAGAAATCCTTATTCGATAGCAATATCGAAAACAAATATTTTTTCAGGATGTTAATTGAGACATTGAACAATAAACAATCAGAAACTCACCCGTAAGGGAGTGTCAACCAACCCCAAAGGAAAATTCCCATGAAAACCAAACTGTCTATGTTAATGATCTGCGTGTTTCTTTTGAGCGGTATTTGTTTTGCCGAAGAGGACGCTGACAACGCTGTGTATCCCGTTGCGGTGTTGCAATTTCAGGACCGGAGCAGGGAAGTTACCGGTCAGGGTAAAATTGTTGCGGACATTTTGTTTGCCAATCTTGTCACCAATTCGTCACTTCTTCTCGTAGACCGGGAAGATTTTGACACGGTCGTCAGGGAGCAGGAAATCAATATTTCCGGTGTCGTCAGTCCTGATCAAGCCATTAAGATCGGAAATCTGATCGGTGCGAAAATCCTCATCACAGGAAGCGTCATTCAAACCGAATCAGCGACTTATCTTGTTGCTAAGTTGATCGGAACGGAAACGACACGGGTTCTCGGTGCGAGTATCAAAGGTTCGGTAAACGATACCATCGACACGTTGGCTGAACAACTTGCCGTCGATGTTGCCAGAACAATTTTAGCGGATGGTACGAAACTTGTTGCAAAGCCGCTGACTCAGAAAAATCGAATTGCCGCGTTGAAAAAAAAAGTCAAGGACAAGACATTTCCGGCAATTGTTGTGGACATTCCCGAAACGTATCTTTCGCAGCATACGGCCGATCCGGCAGCGGAAACGGAATTTGCACTTTACGCTAAAGAACTTGGCATCGCGGTTTTCGATAAGAAAGCGGCGGACAGGAACAAGGCGGATATTTTATTCGTCGGCGAAGGATTCAGCGAAAGGGCGTTACCGGTCGGCAATTTGATTTCTGTCAAGGCACGGGTCGAACTGAAAGCCGTTGATCGTATAACCGGCGAAGTCATCGCCATCGACCGCCAAACGACGGTCGCAGTGGACATTACCGAGTCCGTCGCCGCCAAAACCGCTCTGCAACAAGCCGGAGCAATCCTTGCCGAACGGATCATTCCGAAATTGGGAAAGCAGTGATTTTTACAGGAAGCAGAAAAAAAGAGGAAATTCTCCCATTCTTTTTTCTTTCGGTGAAATCATTTTCATCGTAAAAGCCAACATCAAAAAAATGATGAAACGTTTATTATTTTTCTTTATCCTGTTGTTTCCCGCAATCAGCGTTGCCGGGGAGTTGCCACGACTTGCGATTGTTCCCGGCGGGGAGCCGAACCCTACGGCATTGCTTGCCATCTGCGAGGCGAAGCTGTTTGAGCTCAAAAACGTCGAACTGCTCGAACGACAGGAGATCGACAAGGTGTTTGCCGAACAAAATTTGAGCGGTATGTTCGATGTGACAAATACCGTCATGCTCGGTGCGATTTTGAAAACCGATTTCTTCGCAGTGCTGGAATCAACGTCAATCATCGTCTTCGACGCCAAAACCGGGCTGCGTTACGCCGATGAAACGTTGCCGGTAACGTCATCGGGAGGGATCGACGATGCCGCGAACCTTGCTGTTGAAACGGTCAAAACCGCCATCGAAAAACGGGACAAACTCGGTAACGGAACACTCGCCACGTTCGGTATTTTGGAAATTCGTAATGCGGAATTTCCGGCGGACCGCAACGTTTGGTGCGAGGCGGTTTCCGGGATGCTGGAGCGTGTACTGCTTCATCGCGGAGCTTCCGTACTGGAACGTTCATGGCTCGAACATGTCAGTAAAGAGCGGCAACTGATCGGCGAACAGGATCATTCGCTCTTCGCGTCAATGCAATTGATCAATCTTGAATTTACGCGGTCGGAAACAGCCGACGCTTTTCTTCTGAATGTTCATATCGGTGAAAAAACGTTCAAAACCGAAGCTCCGTTCAGAATGCCGCAAAATGCCGTGAACGATGCCGTCAATAAAATTTTGGAACAAAATCCGGATGAAAAAAGCACTTCGCTGCAAGATGAAGCGGCACGTTTTTACAATGAAGCGGTTTTTCTGTATGAGAACAAACTTTATGATCAGGCGGCGAAGTATATCGAAACGGCTTACGCACTTAACCCGGAAAATGAAGAATACCGGGATACACTGTTGGAATATCTCTTTGAGGATGCCTATATTCTTTTAATGCAAAATGTGACAGCCGGGTATGCGGACAGATCTTTTCTCAACAAAGATCCGATAAAAACGAAGCGGTCGATTTCTGTGTTTAGGCGGGCTTTCGACATTTATTCCCGTGAACAAAAATTCATGACACTTTCGACAACACGAGGTCCACAAACAATGGATTACAATCGATACCTCAATGTCATTATGCATATTCCGCAGGATATCTATCCGGAATGGATTTCCGACCGTGAAAAAATATTTCAGCAAGTGTTCGACGATTGGATTAATGTCCGGTATCCGAGGCTAAAGGATAGTGTTTACGATCAGAAATCATTTTCTCTCTGGGCTTCACCCGGTCTTGTCTCTCCGCCTGAACGTATTCGGAATTATGCCCCGCTTGATGTTGTCGCGAATTGTTACGAAACGTTTTTTCGTGATCTTTTTGCGTTTCAAAAGCAATATCAGATGAATCCCGATAATGTAAAACCCATTTTAGATCAATTTCAAAAGTTTGCCATTTACGTTTTATCGCTCGATAACGTCGTTGACCAGCGATTCTATGGTCCAATAGAGAGACCAATCTGGCAAGGCATTGCAGGCTTTACCGGATCACTGCCGGTCACAACGAAACCGTCTGAAAGGGAAAAAAGTCTTGCTGAGGCTTCGATCCGCCGGACGTTTACTCTTATTTCCGGACAGGGGTTTGATATTTATGTCTGGGTCACCGAGTTGAGAGTCAGGGAACAACATCGGCGAACAACCGTTCATACCGAAGAAGAACGAAATGAACTCGCCAATGCTTGTATACAGGAGATTCAGAATAAGATCATGTCGATTCCCGATGGAATAGAATCCCGTGATCGTGAAATTCTTTCCAAAATGCTGCTGGAGAGGAAAGAAATGCTGGAGAGGATAATGGGGACTAAACCGCCTGAAAAACAACCGGAGACTCCGAATGAATTCTTAGCGGCCCGGGAACTGCCAGTGCAAAATGCTCCGTGGAAAGAAAAACGTCTGCTTTCTCATCTTCACATCCATCCGTCGCTTCATGCCCGGAATGATACGCTTGTTGTCTTTGAAGATATGTATGATAACGGAGAAACAGTCAAGCCACATTTATTTAATCTGAAAACCTTTGAACAAACGACATTGCCCGAGTGGAAAATAGAGAAAAGTGAAAATTCCCAGGTCGGTAAATCCTCTGATGTCATTAGAGGGTGTGATCTTGATGACAAAAACATCTATGTCAGCAGGAACGGTCACGGAATTTTTATTTTTCCACGCGATGGCGGAAGGCCCACGGTGATTAACACGAAAAACGGCTTGCCGCATAATTTTATCCAAAGTTTCGCTGTGCTGAAAGACAAGCTTTATGCCGGTGTCGGTTTGATTGGCGCGGAGTCATGGTTTGTCGAAGTGGATTTACAAACACAAAAAGTCACACTCCTTTCCTCAAGTCTTGGAAAAACAGGTACTGCACCGTTTTTCAATCTTTCCCCGCCACCGCGTTTTCACAAATTTACACCTGATCCAAAGCACCATCGGATTTTATTTACTGTTCAGGCGGATAATGAGAACCCTAAAAACGGACTCTGGACCGTGGATGAAAATAAAACATTCGAGCAAATACTTGCATTCGAAACTTTCGATAGTTTTTTTTCGGACAGACTCTCGATTTCACCGGACGGCAAATATTTATTTTTAGTGAGCTACAAGGGGGCACCTGCCCTTTTCGACTTGGAAATAAAAAAACAGGTTCAGTTAGACCGATTGAATAATCAATGGTTACAGAAATTGCAATCAGGTATGAATCCCCCTGCATTTTCTCCACGAGAATTCTACCGGGGATGGTCTTACGGTCTCATCAGTTTGGATTGGGAAAAGCAGTGTCTTGGGAGGGTTTTCATTGAGGATCCGACACGTATTGAAAGGCTTGACATCGTTTGCAGCAGGCCATATTATGCTTTTGGGGTGATGCTTGCCGTGCCAAACGGTATTGTTGTTATCGGAGATCCAAACCAATTCTTTTTTTTACGTTTTGAATAAGAAAGCAAACCTGACTGTTTTCATTGGAAGTTGAGAACGTTTCGTTTATTGACGTAGGCAGTATCCATTGTGTTTGAAGTGGTTTGAGCAGTCGGTTGAAGAAAAAAACTTTCCCGACCCGCGTAGGATCTCTTGCAACTTCCCCACATCGCGAATCTTCTCTTTACGCAACAAAGTTTTCAACTTCGAAAAGCTCAGCTCAATCGGATTGAGATCTGGACTGTACAGCGGCAAGTACAACACATTTGCTCTCTTCGACTCCATCAAAGTCTTCACTTTGGGATCGCGATGCACGATAAGATTATCCATCACGACAATATCCCCTTTGCGCAATACCAGACACAAAACCGTTTCCACCTATTCCCAAAAACGCAGACGGTTCATCGTACCGACAAACACCTGCGGCTTACGATTCCGTCGTATCGTAAGCCGCAAACATATAGGTTGTCGTGATCCAATGTGCGTGTGGTGTTTTATCCACAAGCCGCTTCACTTTCAACGTTCGACCATACCTTCTCGTCATGTTGGTCTTCGCGGAAGTCTCATCGAGAAACACCAGCTTTTTCGGATTCAAAGCAACGTAGTACGTTGCATTGCAATAGGCTCATGTTCACTTCGTTCGATTCGCTTCCATGAAATACTGTCTTGTTCCGCCGCATTCAACAGTTTTATAATTCTGCTTCAAATTCCGAAGCTCTTTGAAGACGGTCGGAAAGCTGACATGCACTGGCAACTGATCTCGAATTTCCGCTAATGTTGCATCGGGTGTTGCTTCGACGATCTGCTTGAGGAGTTCACTATGTTCTGCGAGTTTCTGTTTCGGACCGGTCTTCGGTTGGAGCGGTTCAATGGCCCCGGTCTCGATCCGTTATTTTTTGATCTTGGCGATGGTGGAACGCCCGACCATTCCCTTTGTGGAACAAACCAATAACCTTGTCTGCGGTTTTGTGTTCCGATATTCCGTTATTGCAGTCCAGTCAAATTCGTTTTCGCATTTCTGTTGGGGATGGCTTTCATGGTATTTCTCCAGATTGATTTCTTGTCAATTCTCTGACAACGACTTCGCATTGTCCACAGGACAAAAAGTATAACAAAAAAATTAATAGGGGAGACGCGGACACCCCTGCCGGCCGAACCGGGGACACCACCCTTACGGTTTGATACTGAGTATGTACGCAACGGGACCTGCGAGTTATTCCTGTTTGTTGCGTCATTGGCCGGATGGAGGAGGAGTGGACGTTACCGAACACAGGAAGCGGACGGATTGGGCGAATCAGATTAAGCGTTTAGTGGATGAGGATTTCCCTGACGCGGAAAAGATCGTTTTGGTGATGGACAATCTTAATACCCATCCATAGTATCGCTTCATTATAGGAGACGACGGATACGGGAGATACACTCTACGCCTAAGTATGGCAGCTGTCTGAACATGGCGGAAATCGAACTGATTGTATTGAACCGTGTCATGGCTTGTCCGATCGTATACCGACGATGGAACGGATGAAACAGGAAACCATCGCTTGGAACCGTGTACGCAATGAGGAAGCCTGTAAGATGGATTGGTGCTTTACAAACGCTGACGCACGGATTAAGCTCAAAAGACTATATCCACTATCTTGACTGTGTACTAGCATCTCTTGTTATTTTATCAGATTTTTGACGATGTTCAAGAGGTTTTCCTCGCGATGATTGTACCTGAATTCGGTTTCCTTTCAATGGAGGATAAAGGTTTGAGAAGAACGGCCGTTGAACTTGGCAAGACGTCTTTTGGCATAACTCCAAAACGCTTCCATTCCATTGAC
>JAISQK010000254.1 GCA_031274255.1 Planctomycetaceae bacterium
CATTCTGTCTTTAAAAGAATGCCTCCGGCGGCCAACGCAAGGGCGTTGGATCCCCAGATGGGACTGCCGTCCCGAACAAATAACCCGTTCGCGTTGCTCACTGGTATCAACCGGCGGAAAAACGATTCCAACGGAAGCCGAAGGCAACTGCGATGAAGCAACATGCTTCCCGGTCGCTAAGATAACCGATGAAAACGGACGGGAGTCCTCTGAGAGAGAATCATGGAGAGTCACACCACGCCTTTGGACTTCAAATACGTAATGACTTCCTCGGCGAGTTGTCCGGCGGTTTTTGTGCCTGCGTCAAGTACAAGTTCAGGATTCCGCGGAGCTTCATACGGATCGTCGATTCCGGTGAAACCTTTGAGTTCTCCGGCACGGGCTTTCTTGTAGAGTCCTTTGGGGTCGCGTTTTTCGCAGACATCCAGCGGAGCGTCCACGAAAACTTCAATGAAGTCGCCTTCCTTGAGCGTCTTGCGGACACGGTCACGGTCGATCCGGTACGGACTGATGAACGCCGTCAGTGCGATGACGCCCGCTTCGCTGAACAGTTTCGCCACAGCTCCGATACGCCGGATGTTTTCCTCACGGTCCTGAGCCGAAAAACCAAGTCCAAACCGTTTGGCAAACTCTTCACCATGTTCGTCCTTGAGCATTCCCGGTCCGGCGTTGAGACCGTGACGCACGTTGTCGCCGTCAAGGACGTAACTGTGCTTTTTCAACGAATGGAGCTTGTGATCCACGAGATTCGCGACCGTGCTCTTTCCGCAGGCACTCAGCCCGGTAAACCACACGACGCACCCTTTGTTGGTGTTCAACGCCTCACGTTCTTCACGCGGGACGGAATGATTGTGCCAATAAACTTCAACCTGAGATTGTTCCGTCATTTTGTCTTTCCTGATGGTGTTAAAATAATGAATTCCTTGATGAAGACCGCCAGGCCGTCATTACAGTTTTCCTGATTCCTGTCCGCCGGTCAGTTTGCAGAACACGGCTTCGGCTTCTTCCAGATAAAACACGGCAAATTCCGGATTTTCCGGGGTATTATAGAGATCGGCCAGAATCGGAGAAATTTCGAAGGCTTTCTTTTTAACGGCCGGATTCGGTTCAAACACCGCTTTTCCGCTCAGACGCAGCCATTCAAAATCCACCGCGGTGGTGCTTATTTCGACGTAAGGATTCGCTTGAAGTTGCCGATAAACCTGTTTGACATTGCTTGTACAGAAGTAGATTTTTCCGTCATGCTCCACCGCAATTCCGAACGGACGGACCCGCGGTTTTCCCGCATCAACCGTGGCGACGTAAAACACCGGATTGTCTTTGAGAAACTGAATCACCCGCTGTAACATGGATTTTCTCCTTGAATTTGTCCTGATTTTATACTTTTATTGAGGTTCCCTCTCTCCGAACAAGGTGAACGGAGCGGTTTCCACTACATTAACCGTTATTATGCGTCCGGCAAGGCGGGGCGGTCCGTCAAATACCACGATTCGATCACACGGCGTCCGGCCTGTCAGTTGGACGGTCTCCTCCGATGCGGTTTCCGCCGCACCGGAACCGATACGGATCAGATTTTTCACGGCGTTTTTACTGATCCCTTCCACGAGAATCTCGACTTTTTTCCCGACAAATTCCCGGTTCAATTCGGCACTGATTCCATTTTGAAGTTCCAGAAGCCGGTTGTTCCGCTCTTTTTTGACCGTTTCCGGGACGTCATCCGGGTAAAGTTCCGCCGCTTTGGTGCCGGGGCGCGTGCTGTACTTGAAAATGAAGCTGTTCTTGAAACGGCAATCTTTCACCAGCGACATCGTCTCTTCAAACTCGCGGTCTGTTTCGCCGCAAAAACCGACAATAAAATCACTCGTCACGGCAACACCGGGAATGGCGGTTTTGATCCGGTCAATCAAACGGCGATACTCCTCTATTGTATAGTGTC
The DNA here is from genome assembly GCA_031274255.1 of Planctomycetaceae bacterium. Classification (GTDB taxonomy): domain Bacteria; phylum Planctomycetota; class Planctomycetia; order Pirellulales; family Thermoguttaceae; genus WRMR01. The sequence continues at coordinate 1,937 of JAISQK010000254.1, forward strand.
TCCGCATTCGCTGCAACACCGTATCGGAGCCGCTTTGGGCGGGAATGTGAATAAACGGCATCACTTTCGGCAAATCACGGATCGTACCGAGGAGCCGGTCGTCCATTCCGACGGGATAACTTGTCACAAAACGGATCCGCCGGATTTTTTCTATCGGGTGAATCCGTTCCAAAAGATCGGCCAGAGTCAGAATTTTTCCCGCGTCTTCAAACCGGTAACTGTTCACCGTTTGACCGATCAGCGTCATCTCGACACACCCCTGTTCGGCGAGCTGCCGGATTTCCGCCTCAATTTCGGCAGGGGAGCGGCTCTGTTCCGGACCGCGGACATTCGGCACAATACAGTACGAACAGAATTTATTACAGCCGAACATGATACGGACCATCGCCTGAAAAGGATTGTCGCGCATCGGGGCGAAACGCTGCGGGTCGTATTGTTCGAAACTTGCTTTCACTTCATCCTGCGGACGCCGGATGCGGTTCAGACTCACTTCGAGTCGCGGTTTCCTGTCTTCGGCAATCGACAAAACGGCGTCGGCAAGCCGGTGAAGCTGTCCGGGACCGATCACGAGATCAACATGCGGGGCACGTCTGAAAATAATGTCCTGATCTTTCTGGGCCATGCAGCCCATCACACCGAGAATACCGTCCGGTTTGGACTCTTTCCAGTGTTTGAGCCGCCCGATGGCACTGTAAACCTTGTCTTCCGCATGCTGACGGACGCTGCACGTGTTGAAAAGGATGACGTCGGCGTTCCGTTTCGACACGGCAGGCGTATAACCGGCTTTCACCAGTTCACTCATGGCCAGTTCACTGTCGAGCACATTCATCTGACAGCCGACGGTTTCGATGTAAAATTTTCCAGACATGGGCTTCTTGTTAATCATTTGATGTACAAACCGCAACAGGGTTCAATTCCCTGCCGGAGCCGGAATCATCTCAAGCGGCATTTCCGGCACGGCATTGGGAACGGTCGGCTGCTGTTCCCTTTGCTGCTGGTACTGACGCATCATTTCCTGCATCCGGCGTTCCTGTTCCGCCTGAGCGGCACGAACTTCAGGATTCAATTTTCCGGAAACGTAATAATCCAGGAAAGGTTTCGGGATTTGCGTGAAATTCATACTGCCGGTCTGACCGCTGTACATCATAAAAATAAAGACCGGAGGAACCGCCGCACTGACCGATTCCGGCGTGTAAGGCAAAACTTCCGGTTTCGTCCATTCCACGGCCTGATCCGGCTTCACCGTGACAAAGAAAAACAACTCCCCCGGCTGCGTCAACGGTTCCAAGTCGGCTTTGGCAATTCCCTGAGGATGTTCCGCCTGAAAGGTTTCCGCTCCGCCGAACATGCGGTAAAGCGTCATTCCCGGCGGCGTTTGTGTGATCGGACTGGCGAAAACCTGCGGCATTTCCGCAATCAACGGCTTGTTCGCTTCACTGTCCCACGGCTCGTTCAGATGAAATTTGTCATACAGCTCTTTGTATCCGAGCGACGGAAGCATCGCCACCCGCCAGCTCAACAGCGGCGTTCCATCCTGCGACGAAATCGCCCACGCCGGATACTGTCCCTTTTCCTTGACGTAAAGTTCCAAAGCGCGGGACATCGGCTGGAGAGCTTCCAGTGCCTGTTGAGATTTCTTCGACTCGCGTACCGCATTGAAAAGAGCGGCATTTTGAGTGAGTAACTGCTGATTGAACCCTTGCGGTTTTGCGAGACTTATTCCCGGAACGTCCGCATCGCCGGAAAGTTCCACCGACTGGACAAGCGAGTCGAGAAACGCAAACTGCTGCGAAGTCCACGAAGTGCCGTCGGACTGGACTTGGGATTGCTGTTGAACCATCATCCCGACCATCACTTTGAACGCCGTCAGTTGGTCTTCCAGAATGGTTTGAAGATCTTTCGCCTTGCCCGGCTGGGCGAAAAGACTGGCACTCAAGAGTTTTTCTCCGTCGGCGGCACTGAGGTCAATAAAAACGGAACCTCCTTTGACCATTTCCGTCAACTGCTCGGAGTCCTTGACGAGTTTTTGAGCTTCCTGCTCGTTTTGCGGTCCCGGGCGAAGTCCCATACTGAAGGGAATAAAATACAACTGCTGAAGAATCGAGGTTTCCGCAATGATTCCCTCATCGGAAATCACGGCGTAAATGTCTTTGTTGAGATCCGTGTGAAGCAAACGCTGTGCCAATGCGCCGGACGCCGGAGTTTCATCGTACAGGGAGAGTATGTCGGTTTTCCCTCCGACGAGAAACGCCGCGGTTTGTGCGTCGAAAATAATAATACACATGACTTCGGGACGGTCTTTGGCGTTCGGAATCACGGTCATCAGGTTGTAGATCTTGATTTTTCCGCTCATTTCCGGTCTCAGCGAAGCCAGGACATCCGGCGTAACCCCTCTTTGATTCAAACCGCTGAGAATGTCGATGTCTTCTTTCGGAGCGGCAAATTCATACAGCATGAACAACAGCGGAATTTCGTCCTCACTGGAAATGACCGGCATTCCTCCGGCCGCCGGGTCGGGCTGCGGGGCTCTTTTTTCCGGACGCTGACATACGACCATTCGGGAAATGTCGGCAAGGGAAAACGGAAACATCATCTGTCCTCCTGAGATTCCCGAAAGGAGCGGATCAATCACGTCGATCAGTTGGGAACCGACCTCCGATTTCAAAAACCGTTGCGGATTGAGCGTGACAAAGAAGGAAATCTCGTTCGGCAAATACCGGAGCAACCTGCGGTTTTCCTCAATCACCGGTCCGAGCTTGGCAAGTTCCGCTTCACTCGGCAAAGGAACGGTTTTCCGCGGGGCCGCTTGCTGCTGCGGCGATGTTCCCGGCTCTTTCGTAGCAGCGGCCTCGTTCTTTTTCGCCCCGTCCGGCGCGGCATCCGTACTTTCCTCTTTTCTGCAGCCCGACACACCTAACGCCAGACTGAAAATCAACACAGACACCAGGGAAACAACATGAGAACTTCTGAAATCGGACGATCCTGTCATGGCAACAGTTCTTTCTTTTGAAAATAGGAGTAAAGCAATCAACATTGAGACTGGCGGTTATTGTAAACGAAATCAGCTCCTCCGGCAAGGTCATCCCTCCCGCGGCATTCGAACGTTGCCAAGATTTTCAGGAAAAATTCCTCAAAAGCGACAATCCCGCTTGACTTTGGGAATTGTCGCGTATAAAATAGCAGTATTCAGGTTGATTTGTGTCAATCTGTGTTAAATTTTCGTGAAATATTTTCGAAAAGAATCCAACCATTTTTCCAAACAGGAGAAAAACCATGCAAAAATTCACTTTGTGTCCAAAATGTCAAAATGGGGGGGGGGGGTAGTCTGCGCGGCTTCCCGTATTGCAGAGGGAAGTACTGTCGATACGAAACACACTGCAAACACTGCCCAAAACTCTTTTGTCCGTTCCGAATCCACTCCCCAATCGGGTTTGACTGCCCGAATCGCTTTTACCCTTGTCGAGCTTCTTGTGGTGATTGCAATCATTGGTATCTTGATTGCTCTTCTTTTACCCGCGGTTCAGGCCGCCCGCGAAGCCGCGAGACGTATGCAGTGTTCCAATCACCTCAAACAGTGGGGACTCGGTTTGCACACCCATCACGACGCCTTCAACAAGTTTCCAAGCACGCTGTATCAAGTCACGGGAGGTTGTGCGACATCCGGAAACTCCCGCGAACGTCTGAGTTTTGTTTATCCGCTGTTGCCGTACATTGAACAGGCGGCAATTTATGCGTCCATCAAAACCTATGTGGATAACGGGACTTCCTGCAATTGGATCTGGTACGGCGGTTCCAATACCCCCTCGGTGGCTCCTATTTCGATTGCGGCCTGTCCGTCCGATACCAGTGCCATCGTGCCGCAGGGACAGTTGCAACGCGGGAATTACCGTATCAATCGGGGAG
>JAISQK010000277.1 GCA_031274255.1 Planctomycetaceae bacterium
TTGGCCGCCATGCGAAAAGCCCCGGATTCGCCGGAAGTCTTCACCAATGCCATCCTGTTCGCGGAGACCTGCCTCGGCAGTGACGAAGACCTGGCTTTCGATATTTTCAGCCGTCTGGAAAGTCTCATCCCCTTTCAGCGCCTCGCCGAAATCCCGCAAGCCAGAAAGTCCGTCGAAAAACTCAGGGCAAAATTCGAAGAAGCCCAAGGATTGTCAAGTGCGATTCCGATCACTGATCCGACTCAAGAAACATCGGAAACCTCAGAGGCTCCGATGCAGCAGGATTCCGTTTCGGAAAGTTTCAAAAGCCGGTTACAGTTTTTACAGAGAAACAAATCGAAAATACCGTTGGAAGCCAAAGCCGTTTTACTGCAACGGTTCCGCCGCGAACTGGAATACCTTGCGGAAAGCCTGGCATCCGAATCTGATGCAGACTGGAAAGCCTGGGCGGAAGAAAAAGACCTGCTGGAAGCGGAAGAGCGTGACTATCTGTTCGAGCAGTACACCCGGACCCTTAAAGCCGACTGCGACGAATGGATGCGTCGGGCAGACTCGCTGATAAAAGAAACAAGCGAGGCCACATCGGAATCTGTTGACTTTAGCGATCTCGGCCAGCGTATCAAAATTGACTTGGATAAAAGTGTTTCATTATTCAACGAACTATCTGTTTTCGCAAATGCCGTCCCAGATCGCATGACGATTGTCACAAAGGAATTTCAAGATCGATACGTTTGTCTGGAACGTTGTCGCGAATGGATTTACAATCTCGCCGCGAACTATGCCGTGGATAGCTTCAACCGAGACTTGGATAATATTAAAAAGCAGCAGAAGTCTGTAAAACAAGTTCTGATCGCACTGGCTGCTTATGACGAGTATCGTCTGTTCCCTTATATCTCCCTGAAGTACAACGAACTCTGGAAAAAACTGTTCGAAGAGCTAAAGGAAGAAAGCGACAAAATTGAAATCACAAAACGGAAAGTGTTAAAACAATTACCTGATACACAGCTGTCCGGTAAGTAAGTAATGTTTATTTTGATTCAAAGGAGAAATATTATGTCGTATCCCAAGTACGGTCTTCTACTCACGCTATTTTTTTACGCCGCGTCTCAAGGCTCCGCTTTTTCCCAGGTTGTCGAGGTGATCTCGCCGCCGGTGCTCCACCCGGTCACGAACGCCGCGTTGCCGCGTACTCCGTATGCCTTCCATGCTTCCTGCGGCCGATAAAAAGGGAACTACTGAGATTTCAGAGGATTTTTCCGAAAGTTCTCTGTTTTCCGTAAGATTCCCGTTGCATTCCCTGTGGATTTTGTGATAAGATTCAGGAGGTTTCCGTTGCATTTTCCGGGTGTATAGAATAATGGCCGGAGTATTTCGGGTAAGACAGTAGAAATCATGAGGCATAAATCAGAAGTAAGAGGGGGAACAGGGAAATAATGGCGGGAATCCATTTGGAGTCGGCGTAATCCAACCCGAGGAAAATTTCCTCCCTTGAGACTTTAAAAGGATGCCCCCGGGCGGCCAACGCAAGGGCGTTGGATCCCGATAGGCTCACGCTCACTACGTTCGGTTCGCCCTCTGTCAGAAAATCTTTCCAACGAAAAGGTAAGGGGAAACATCGAAGGGTTAGAAGAATCCAACCAGAGGAAAAATGTTTTCCATAGGAGGTCGAAGGCGACTGCGGTGAAGCAGCATGCTTCCCTCCGGCGGTCAACGCACGGGCGTTGGATCCCGCGCTCACTTCGTTCGGTTCGCCGTTGGTTGGAAAGCGGAGAGTGGTGATGTATTTATAGAGGTCCGGCGTGTCATGTGTAGTTTCAGTGGCGGTATGAATAAGTTATACCGGACATCGCAAACGCATGGAAATGTTACAACTGCACAAAATTTCCTCAAAATGGAGGAATGTTTTGGTACAGCGGCATATAGCGGTACGGCACTTCCAAAATCATGACTGCCAGACAAGTGTTGAGCAATCGTCCGCCGACATCACCGTTCTGATCGGGAAAGTACCAGCTTCCTGACTCGTGTCCCGTTTTTGCCTGATGGGTCATCAGGTGACGGGAGATGTCCCGATAAAAACGGTCCCATTCCCCGCTGCCGTAATGATGAAGCAGAAGGGTGGCATAATAATCGTAATAAAGGCAGCTTTTGCCGTTTTTGTAACGGTCATTGGATGTCCAAAGATAGGAGGGTCCCCATTCGTAAACCCGTAAAACTCCGTTCCGTAAGGTACGGTTTTCCGGTCTCCAGCCGAGATACATCCGAAGCAGCAGCCCCATAGCGGTGGTGGCGCGGTGCGATTCGTCCGTCCGTGCGGCGTGATCCGACATGTATGAATACTCACTCCCGTAAGTTCCCGGCGTTATTACGGTGTCGAGGTAGTAGCCCACACTTTCGGGCGAAATCTCCGGGACATTGAGGCCGGATATTTTGCCGCTTTTGAGTGCCATGAACTGCCACGCCGTCACGGTGGTGTCGCTTCCGCCTCCCTCACTGAACGGAACATACCGCCAGCCGCCGGTGTCACGGTTTTGTGCCCAAACGATGAAGTCCAGTCCCCGTTGAGCCTCTTCGAGAAAACTGCGGTCTTTTGTCATGCCGTAGGCTTCACACAGTGCCATAACAGTGATTCCCTGGGCATACATTCCCTTCTCCGTGTTTTCCTGAAAGTCTTTACGGCCTTCGCTGTCGGTTTTGGCATTGTACCTCAGGAAGATGAGTGCCCGTTCGATGTTGTGTTTATACGGATTATCCGACAAATGGGTGTGTCCCGCCCCCAAAAACGCCAGAAGTGCCAGTCCTGTCGCAGCATTTCGGCTCCGGTGTGTCCCGGGATGTTCACACAATTCCGGACACGGCGGATTCCCTCCCTGGAGAGCTTTTGCGTCTTTGCTGTGAAGCCGGAAATCCCAGCCGCCATCCGGAAATTGATGAGCCGCGAGCCATCGGAGTCCCGCCTCAACGGCATTTTCCCCTGCTTGGGAAATCCTCCCCTTGTTGAGAAGATTGGTCTTGCCGGCCTCCGTTCTGGATGCGTAACTCCCTCCTGAGGAAGGAGTGATGCTTGCCGCAAGGTCGCCGATGTCCTGTAGTATTTGTTGAGCATTTGACGACTGCTGCGAGAGATTCGCGGAAGGGGTTGGTTTTTGTTCGGTCATGGTCATCTGAGGAATTGAGCTTGTCACGGTCTCTTCGGCAAGCGGATGGGAATCCGCCGTTTGCGGCGACAGAGGAATTTCCACCTGACGAATCGGAAGCGGAACGTCGGTGGTTCCTCCGATGATGGAGATTCCGCGGTTCCCATTGTTGATTTGCGACACGATGAGCATCAGTAGAAAAATCAGCAGAATGTGTACAATGAGACTGACCAAACCGCTGACGGAAAACCGCGAAACGATCAATTTTCGGAGCCGCTGCCGCCAATCGGACTCGGAAAGGTCCTCTTTTTTGATCACCGGCGGAATAATTCGAACACGTCCCGGCACCGGCGGCTTTCGGAGGTCCTTTTCCGAGAAAAAACGGTCAAGCTCCGGTATGGAAATCGGACGTTTTGGAGAAATGGGCGGAAATACCGTTTCCTCTCCGGTGGATTTTTCAATCGGCGGCGGAACATTCGGAGATGGGACAGAACACGATGAAGCGAATTCCTCGTCGGGAAGAGTCGGCGGCTCGGTCGGCGGATGAAAAAGCGGCGGCACAGATTTCTGAACCGGTTCGGAAATCAAATTCGGCGGCGGTTCAGGCAAACGCTGAGCGGGCTCCTCGTCGGGAGTTTTTCGCCTATTCTCGGGATGCTCGGAATCCGCCATAATAGGTATCATTCGGACGAAAAGACCTGGTCAAAACAGCGAAAAACCGACAGGAATCATATCCGGCAGGAAGAACCGTTTTTCGATTCCAATAAGAGACCGCCTCACGGGATGGTACTCTCTTTCGTCAAATGAAGAACTTACGGAGAAGTTTTTTCGGCGGGACCCGGTCAATCCGTCCCGTCTGTTTTATGAACCGCATTCCACCAAAGTTCTTCATAGGCGGAAACCATTTTTTCTATCGTGAAATGTTCCTCCACACGCTGACGATTTTTTATCCCCAATTCTTTCGCTGCGATTAAAACTTGCTCGATTTTCCGACACCATTGCTTTGTGTCCCCGAAAGGCGAAGTTTGCCGCTCCGCCAAGTCGTCACCGAGCAATTCTTCCACTCCTTCCACTCGTGTTGCCAACACCGGCAGCCCTGCCGCCATTGCCTGAAGCACAACATTCGGCATTCCTTCCCATCGGGACGGAAGCACCATAATATCCGACGCGGCAAGGAGTTCCGGCACGTCTTCACGCCACCCGCAAAAATGAATCCTGTCCGAAAAAGGAAGTTTTCGGGCCGTTTCTTTCAGCCGCGACTCTTCGGAACCTGTTCCGACAATCAAAAGCTCACGGTCAGGATGATTTCCAAGCCATTCCGGTGTTGTTTCCAGCAGCCAGTCGATTCCCTTCTGCCGATGGAGTCGTCCGATGCTGATGATTTTGGTACTCTCCGGACGGCACCCGAATTCCGTAAGATCCGCCTGCGGTTTGCCGAAAAAATCGGACACCTGTAAACCGTTCGGAATCACCAGCAGCTTCTGTCGGGGAATGTGTCCCTGCAATTCGGTGAACCGCGATACGGATTGGCTGACACAGACGTACTTTTCCACAAGAGAGTGCGACCAGTAATCCGCCAGCAAATGCCACTTTTTTTCGCGTTCCGCCACGCGAATCCCCGAAAAAATGTGACGAACTCCGGCGGAATGAGCGGCAATGCGGGAAATACAATTTGCATGGAATAGAAAAGACTGGCAAACATGCGGCTTGAACTTTTGAAAAAAGAGCCTCAACTGCCGGATTCCTGTCATCAACGAATAGAGTCCGGCTATCTCCAGCGAATGAACCTCGACACCGGCGTTTTTCAACAGCGGTAAACAGGAAAGAATTCCCCTTGCAGGAAACGGTTTCATACAAAAAACGCTGACCTCAAAGCGACTCCGGTCAACACGGACGGCCAACTCGGTGAACATCCGTTCCGCCCCGCCGATTCCCAGTTCCGTCGTGCAAAGTGCCACGCGGATTTTACCGCTATTGTCAGGATTCGCCGGGGAAAGGTTCATACTCATGCCAAATGAAGTTTTGCATTGATTGGAATATTTTCATTTGGGAATAGGGAATATTGTGTCAGAAAGAAAAAGCCGGAAACAAGCAAAACGGTTTCCGGCATGAAAATTCCGCCAAGTCAGAAAGCGTGATGAAAAATACAACAAAAATGGGGAGACTACTTTTTCCCTTTGGGAGCAGCACTTTTGGCACCTTTGACAGCGGTCTCGGCACCTTCCTCTTCGCCCTTTTTCTTCTTTTTCTTTTTCACAACCACTTTGTAAACACGGACTTTGGGAAGTCCGATCGGACTGGTTTCGTCTGTCCAGCGGTCTTGTTCTTTCAGTTTTTCAATTTGTTCGGCACGGGTCAGGACATTTCTCGCCCGAACAATGCCCTTTCTGGCTCTGAGACTTTTATCAACAGTCATCTTTTCGGCTCCACTCTGGTCTGTACTTCGTCAGCTTCGCACTGTTATTACAAGGGAACAATAATCAGAATGTAGAGTATACAAAATCCGCCGCTTTCAGCAAGGGGGACGAACCGACCCTTTTTTGCGATTCCGTATTCCCATTTTCCACCGTATCCTGTATAACAATGGTGCTGTTGAAATCGTCGCTTTTTGATCTACGGATTCCTGTTTTCCAGTTTTCACAATTCTACCTTATGAAAAAATCACTGCCTCCTGAACAATTGATTATGGCGTTAATCCTACGTGTCGGACATCGGATTTGGCGGCAGCGTTTCCTGGAATCTCTCAGCACGGGACTGTTTTTCAGCGGCTTCCTGATGATTCCGGTATTCGTTTGGAATTTTTGGGTAAATGGGGCACCTATTTCTTCCATTGGAATTTTAGGACTTTTTTCCATTGCCGGCCTTCTGAGCGGTCTCATTGCCGGAATCCTCTCTTTTCCGGCACAAAAATCCTCCGCCGAAGCCATCGACACCGCTTACGGATTGAAAGATCGGACGCTGACCTCGTTGAAAATTCTTCAGAAACCGCGTTTCACGGTGATGGAACGCCTTCAGATTCTCGATACCGCGGATTTCGTGCGGAAAGTCCATCCTAAAATCGTGGTGCCATACAAAATTCCGAAAAAGGGTTACCGTTTTCTCATGATTTTTCTGCCATCCCTGATTTTTTGCTTCCTCGGCCATTCAAAAAAAACGATTCCGCCGACGCATCTTACCGATTCATCGGTGGACGTGACCGATTTGACACGTCAGCTCAGAATGGAACTTTTGGAACCTGTGGCGGAAATTGCCCGGAAAAATCCCACAGAAAAACCGCTCGAAAATTTGACCGGCGAACTGGAGAAGCAGACTCAACAAATCGAAAATCAAGCGAAAAATCACATCACGGACTTAAAAGAAACATTGGCGACCCTTTCCCGGATGGAAAATGCCGTGAGTCGGACGATTTCTGAATTTCACCTTGAAAAAACGGACGCTTCCCTGCGCGATTTGGCGGCCGCCCTCCGTGATGCGGAAGCGACACGCACGGCAGCCAAGGCGATTCAATCCGGTGATTACGCCAAAGCGGCTCGTGAGATTGAAAAATGCGACATCTCCGATCTCACGGCCGCAGAACGGCAATCGGTCACCGACCATTTGAAAACCGCATTGGAATCCATGACGCGCCGAAATGCCGACAAGATGTCAGAGCTTACCCAAAAACCGGCACAGCAAATCGAAAAGGGGGAAAACAGCAAGACCGGCGAAGATTCGGTCTCTCAAATGGCGGACTTTTTAAGGAATCAAGATTCACTGAAGAATATTGCTCGGGAACTTGACAGGATGCTGACCGTGTTGGCACTCACAAAGGCGGAAATGTTTGCAATGAAGACGGAAGAGGGGAAAAACAGCCCTTCTCCTCAGGATTCCCGGAGGACGGATTCGGACAATCGCGACAAAAAATGGGGACAGACTCCCGCCGAGGTTCCGAAAAACGAGGGAGAATCTGCTGCTCTTGAGACACAACGGAAGTTTCAACAGGTCACCGGTACGCTGGGAACCGGCGATTCGGTGTTTGAAACGGTCGAGGATTCGGCTCCCGCCGGTCCTTCGGAAGCCGCCGTTGCCCGGCGAGCCTATCAGGAGGCGTATCAGGATTACCGGAAAATGTCGGAAGCCGTCCTGGAAACGGAACCGATCCCGCTGGGACAGCGTCGGATGATCCGCCGCTATTTCGAGTCGATCCGTCCGTAAAGATTTTTCTATCTGAAAGCGACCGCCTCGAAGGTGCTGGGGGCCTACCGGGATCCAACGCCCTCGCGTTGGCCGCCGAAGGGCAACATGCTGTTCCATCGCAGCCGGGAAGCCCCGGCAGGCAGTAGCCTCATGGTCACTGCGTTCCATTCGGCCTCCAGTGAAAACGTTGTTCCACTGGTTGATTCCAGCGACTAACAGGCTGAGGTTCGTTCCTTTATCGGGGCGGAAACATTCTTGGTAAACTCTTGTAATAAAACGATTTACGGCGAGACGATTCCGTGCATGAAACAAATCACCGTGTCATTCTGCGTATTATAGCACATTTCGGAAACCTGTATATGGTTACATTTCGGCGTTAGTGGTTACAGATTTTGACAGAAAAAGGCAGATTTGGTGAGAGTCTGTCGCGGAGAATTTCGATTTTTGCACGGAAAGATTAACGACGGAATCTTCTTAAACCTTGAGTTGTAAAAGCTACGTTTCGGCAGTTTTTACAGTCACTCTGTCAGGTTTACCAACAAAGAATCGGGCAGACGCCCGTTTCAGAATTTTTTTGGCCCCCCGCTGCGTCGCCGTCAGCGGGCCACTCACCTATTACAATTGCAAAATCATCTTACGACCATCTTACAATATGTACCCTAAAACAAAAAAAATTAAAAAAAAGGTGAGTGGTTCGAAAAAGCCGGTACACAAGACAAGAATCGGGCAGACGCCCGTTTCAGAATTTTTTTGGCCCCCCGCCGCCTCACAACGGCAGGACACTCCCCCGAAAATCGACCGTTTCCGGCCAATGTCCGGGAGACGATTCAGGAAATATTGTATCCTTATCGTCTCACTCTACAATAGGTTACGTCAAATTTTCCTCGAATTTTTCCGTGACACTTTAACACGCCATCGGACGGACAGTCCGATGGCAAAAATGAGAGTGATGGGGCTCGAACCCATGACCTACGGATTAAAAGTCCGTTGCTCTACCAACTGAGCCACACTCTCCCATGCACCACTTAAAGATGTGCATTCTATCGGAATTCCTTTTTGCGTCAAGTCCCTGAGACACAAAATTCCCGCCTATCTATATAGCTTATTACAATATTAAACATTAACTCTTAATAGTAAAGGTCAAGCGACGTAAGAGACCAAAAGAGGATCCCTTTTTGACCAGAATCCGTACCTTTTTCTGAAGAATAAAGGAAATTGCTCTTGCCTGAGATGAAAAATCTTCTTAAGATTCACTTTAAGCATACATTAGTTAACCGGGTTAGTGATGAAAAGGTCATGGAATGACGAATCAACCATCTTTGGGACGAACATTCGTTTTTTTTCGAGGAATTGCCGTACTGTGGGGGATTTTCGGGATTGCCGCAGGAGTGATACCCTGCTTCAGTCAGGAGAATTGGCCGAGAAATACGCAAGGAATTCCGCATGGAAATACACAAGGCCCGAACTCCGCCTTTATGGAACAGCGGTGGGCCGTACAGTTTGTCCCGCTCCGCGACGCCGAGACACAACTCCGCAATTCATTGAGCCGAACCGGAGTGACCAATATTGCGGTCACGCAAGACCCGGTGAGGAATCATCTCATTTTGTCCGGAGATTCCGCAGCAATTCAGCTTGCCGGTCAGATGCTTCAGGAAATCGACAAGCCGGTTGCGCCGGCACAAAATTTTCCGATAAGACAGGTGGCGCAGCAGGTTCCACAGCCGATGTCACAACCTTTTGTACCGCAATACTCGACGCAAAACGCACTGCCGTCACAAAACACATATTCACCGCCATTTCCGCAGCAGGCTCCGCCGACACTTCCGCTGCCGCACCAAGTTCAGCCGACACTTTCGGCATTACCAACGGCCGCGCCGGAACCGGAAGTCCGTGCCGCAATAGAACCGAACGAGGCGAAAAGTTATTACTGTAAAAAGATGCACTTTACGCGGATTGCACAGGCTGTTATCGGACGATACGGAAATCAACCAAGAGTCGATATTGACGTGCGTCCGGAGTCGGGGCGGATTCTCGTCTGGGCACCGGGAAGCGTTCAGCAGGAAATTCATCGGTTGATTCAGCAGATGGATGGTCTGGAAAATGTGCCTGTCGACCGGAGTCCGTTGGAACTTGACGGCACGATTCTTCGGATAGTGCCGGAGTCGAAACCATCGCAGACGAGGAATGTTCCGCCGATTCAATCGTCGCATTCTCCGCAAAATGTCACACTGGAAACCATTGAAACGAAATTACAGGCTCTTTTCGGAGAACGGATGATGCCGCAGCCCAAGACATCGGAGGAGACCAAAACATTCCGCATCGTCATTCCCCGGCCGGAAGGAACCCGCGCTTTTGAAGTCGAGTTTCACTCAAAAGATTACTGTGTCAACGTGACAGGGAATCCGAACATCGTGGAAGAATTCATGCAGCTTGTCGGAAATATCGACCAGGCGTCGCCGAAGGAAGGTTATGAGCGCCGGTATATTTCGATCCGAAACAGCGACCCGGAGAAAATCCGTAAACTCCTGGAAATGTATCGGATGAAAAACGCTCCAGACAGCAGACGGAAACATCCGGCCAATCCGAACATTCAGCAAGTGGCGTATCTTGCTCAGGAAGAGAGCGGCGGTACTCCGGCAGGAAATCCGACGGGTGCCGTTCCCGGAAGTATGCAGGGAAGTTCCAGAACCGGTAACGCGATCGGTACCGGAGAGACAAACGGAATGGGATACGGCTACAATCTGCCCGGAACGGAAGAAGTTGAAATGATTCCGGGTATCGGCGCGAAAATTTCCGTTCTCCGCGAACTGGACATCATTGTGATTGACGCTCCCGGGGCGGAAGTGTCGCGGATTATCAAGATGATCGAACAGATTGAGGAAATCAGCAGCCGGGCCGAACCGACTTATGATATTGTCTTTCTGAAGAACATCAACTGCCAGTCATTGGATAACGTAATCCGAACACTGTCACGGGATCTTTTTATCACGAAACCGGGAAATGTCTGGATACTGCCGCTGGTCAATCCGAATGCGATGCTCGTTCTCGGCTGGGACGAAGCCAAAAGCGCAATGCTGGACCTGATCACATACCTTGACAAACCGGTGGAGTCGGAAAACAGTATGCTCCGTGTGCTGAAACTCGAGTACGTCTCTGCGGAATATGTGGTGAGTGCCGTTGAAGCGTTTTTTCAGCAGCCGGGACAATTGCAGTCCTTTGATTTTGCCCCGCGTGTCCGAATCATGTCCGATGCGCGAAGCAACAGTGTGATTGTTCAAGCGGCACCGAATGATTATCGTGAAGTGGAGCGTCTTGTCTCGGAACTGGACATCGCGCGGGGCGGTACGAAACTGGTGATGAAAATCTACAAACTGGAATACATCCTTGCAAGGGATATGGTCACTTCACTGGAAGCGGCACTCCGTCCCGGAATGGAAGGAACATCGGACAACAAACTCCCGATTCTTTCACTCCTTACACAGAATCAGGGAAAAATCCAAGAGATTGAATCCGGTTTTCTGACCGATGCGACATTTTCCGCTCATCCGCCCAACAACACGCTTGTGGTGAATGTTCCGGCGGAAAGTCTCGCGTTGATTGACGAACTGGTTAAGTTGATGGATGTCCCGCCGGGTTCCGCGCAAATCAAGGTCTTTCCCATCAAATACAGCGACGCCGTGACGCTGCGTACCACACTGGAAACGCTCCTTCCGACGCAAATCGCCGGCCAGGGCGGGCCGCAGCTTCCCGTCACCGAAGGCGAGGAATCGTTCACGCCGATACGTATTTCGATTGACACGCGGAGTAACAGTCTTGTTGTGGTCGCGTCGCAGGGGGCCATCAATCTCATTGAGGCGCTTCTCGCGAACCTTGATCAGAAAGATGCCATGGACAGACAGTTCAAAGTGATTCCGCTCAGAAATTCCAGTGCCGTTGACGTGGCCAATGCGATCAACCGGTACATGACAGCCAACCGCTCAATTCAGGACGCCGGTGTGGTGAGCGCGTATCAGCAGCTTGAAAGTGAAGTGATTGCCGTGCCGGAACCGGTCTCCAACATGCTGATTATCGACGCTTCCGCCGCATATCTGACACAAATCGAAAAACTTGTCGATGATCTCGACAAAGAACCGCTTCAGGTTGTCATTCAGGTGATGATCGGCGAAGTGACGCTCTCCGACACGGATGAATTCGGGATTGAACTCGGCTTGCAAGACCCCGTGCTTTTCAATCGCAGTATCCTTTCCGACATTCAGCGGGGAACCGCCACCATAACGAACGGGAACACGACGGTGGAAGAAATCATTTCCGCCACAAACACACCGGGCTTCAACTTCAACTCCACGACGAACGCCATGCCGAACAGCGGAAGCAGTCTTGCGATGTCGTCGGCGAGTACCGTTGGAGCCCAGGCGTTGAGCAATTTTGCCACCGGACGCATTAACAACGATACCGGTTTCGGCGGTCTGATTCTCTCCGCCAGCAGTGACGCGGTTTCCATTTTGATCCGCGCGATGCAGGAAAACAACCGTTTTGAAGTCCTCAGCCGTCCGCAGGTCACCGCCCAGGATAACCAGCTTGCTCTGGTGTTTGTCGGTCAGGAAGTGCAGCGTATCGGGGATATTACCATGACGAGTTACGGAGCCCAGAACAGTATGCAAAATAAGAATGTCGGACTTTTACTCGGTGTCGTACCGCGGATTGATCCGAGGGGAGAAAAAGTGGTGATGCTCATTTCAGCGGAAAAATCGAGTCTCAGTACGGACGGCGTGATGATTTCCGAAGGCGTCCGTTCCTCAAATATCAACCAGATTCGGACGGAAACCATTGTCAGTGCCAAAGACGGTGAAACGGTTTTACTCGGCGGACTCATTTCGAAAGAGACCAATCAGCTCGAACGGCGGGTGCCGTATCTCTCTGACATTCCGATTTTGGGTAACTTTTTCCAGTACCGTTTCAATAAAACGAAACGCACGGAACTGGTTATTATTATGCGTCCGCGGATCATCAAGGACAGGAAAGACATGGACGAAATCCGGCGTGTCGAACTCGCCCGACTGAACTGGTGCCTTGCCGATGTGGTCAAAATTCATGGGAATGTCGATGTTTACACCGCCACGCAGCCGACACCTGTTACCGGCAACGCTTTGGTGGAAGAACCGTCTTATGTTGATCCCGATCAGCTCAGACCGAATGACCTTCCTCCGATGCCGCAAAAAATCAACACGCCCGGAAGTCCGAATCCGCCGACTCTCAACTATTTGCCGAATCCGTCGCTAAGACCGTCGGACAAGGAGAAAGCTCTACCGCTTCAACCCGTTGTGAAAGAAAATGAGGCGGATTTTCCGGCCTTTGATTTGAAATGAGTCACCTTCCCTCCGTCGTTTTTGTCTTGTCCTTTGAAAATTCCAATTGAATTTTTTAATCATTATGTCACTGAATCTGAACTATGAAATGGATCGTTACCGGTTGCGTCAACATCGGAACTTCGGAGATACGGAGACCTATGTCCGTCTGGTCGCCCTGATACTGCTGATCCTGATGGGATGTCTGTTCACCGGATGTTCTTCGCCGGAGCCGAAAAAACAGGTTGCCTGGAAGCTTCCGTTCCTGAAGGATAAACCGCAGCCGGCCGGTGCCATGACGGTCATCTGGGAGAATGTTTATTTCCCGGAAACGCAAAAACGCGGACTTCGCGGACATGTTCTTTTCTTTTCCGACATGTCGCTGAAGAAAAACATCCGCGTGGACGGGATGCTCAGTGTCTATGTCTATAACGATTCCAAAAAGGATGTCGAAGGTCTTGAGCCGGACCGTATTTTCCGGTTCAAGCCGGATGCGGTGAAACTTCATGAAGTGAAAACCGATCTTGGCTACACGTATGTTTTCTGGCTTCCGTTCGATGAAATCACCGGAGAAGAGCAGGAACTCACTCTGCTGACCCGTTTCGACGGCGTCAAAGGAGACAGACCGAAACCGGCACAGTCACCGGTTTTGCTCGTCGGAACACCGAAGGCCAAACCGGAGAAAGACGCATTTTTTCTGAACAAGAGTATTCAACAGGTGTCGCATCTTGCGGAAGAACCGGAGAAAAACATCCTTGAGCCGCGGAGAAACCGCGAGATCACGACCATCAATGTTTCGCCGGGACTTTCGAAACAGATTCTCAGCACCCCTCCCTCCGAATCGCCGGTTCAGATCACCGTAAAGGACACCGAACCGGTTCGCCGCAGTATTCTTGAAGAAGGGTTCGGCGGCGGGAATCATCCGCTCGTTGCCGACTGGAGCACGGTACCGGTCGGACCGCAGCAAGGGCGGCCGTTCACCAATGTTCACGATCAGCTTCAGCAGCGGATGCAAAACTGGAATCTCATGCCGCAACAGATGTCTCCTTCACCGGTTCAACAGGTGTCGCATACCGCCGGCGGTCTCACTCCGCAGCCGCAATACCCGCCGCAGCCGGTCAATCAAACGCCGATTCCGGTTCCGCAGCCGCAGCCTGAAAGTAATTATCAGCCGCAGCCGCGTCTCAACATGACAAACAATCAACCGTCGTTCACGCAAGGAAAGCTCCAGCAGAACTTCACACCTGTGCCGTTGAATGATCCGGGATTGTCACAGGCTCCGAACACGCAAATCTTCATGGGACCGCCCGGTTCCGGCGGTTTTACGCAGTAAATCCGGGGCAGGCGGCCGCATGATTGACATTTTCCTCCATTTGGTTTATGATAAGGATACTGGTGTTTGTTTATGTTCTTGAATCAAAATTAAAGAGGAAAATTCCATTATGTTTCCAATGAGACATCAATACGGTTTTTGGGAAATGATGCTTCCCGCACTGTTTTTGACGGTGGGAATGTCTTTACAGGCGGAAGAAAGTCTCCGTGAGCTGCGGGTTTTGTCGTATAACATTCATATTGGGGTCGGCATGGACGGCAAATTGAATCTTGAGCGGACCGCCAAAACCATTTTGGAACAGCAACCTGATATCGTCGCTCTTCAGGAAGTTGACAATAAAACAGAACGGACAAAAAAAGCCGATCAGACCGCGGAACTCGCAAAACTCACCGGAATGAATGCGGTGTTCGGCAGGACGATAGACCTTCAGGGAGGGGAATACGGAATTGCGGTTCTGTCGAAATATCCGATTCTGGAACACAAAATCACACAGCTTCCCCGGCTTGGGCAACGGGAGGACCGCGGTGCGCTGGCGGTGAAAGTCCGAATGGATGAAAAGACCGTTCTGTGGTTTGTTTGCACGCATTTTTGTAATAAAAGTGAGGAACGGCGGCTTTTACAGGCTCAAAAAATCAACGAACTTTTTACGGCAAGTGACGATCAACTGACGATTCTTGCGGGTGACCTCAATACCGAACCGGACAGCGGTCCGGTTGCGGTTCTCAAGAAAAAATGGTTTAATGCAACGAATGCCGATCCGACTTTAAGCAATCCGGAGTCGCCGGTCAAAATCGACTACATTTTTTACCGTCCTGAGTCGGCATTACGTGTCAAAGAAACACGAGTCCTCCAGGATAACATGACGTCAGATCATCTTCCGGTGTTGACGGTTTTTGAACAAGAACCGAAAAAATAGTACCGGATGATTGATAAAGTGCCTCCGTTAAGAAAGGAAGAGAAATATCCATGTCGCAGGTTATTGAAGTGACGGAACAGGATTTTGACGTAACGGTCTTGAAATCCGATGTTCCGGTTTTAGTCGATTTTTGGTCCGCTTCGTGCGGGCCGTGCCGGTTGATCGTCCCTGTTTTGGAGGAACTCGCCGCTGAAAATGACGGAGACGTGAAAATCGTCAAAGTCAATGTCATGGACAACATGAACACCGCCGCCCGGTACGGAGTTGATATGCTTCCGACATTGATGATTTTCAACGGCGGTAGCGTCGTAGAACGTATGGTCGGCGTTGTTGCCAAATCGCGGCTCCAGGATGCTCTTGATGAACTGGAGTGATTCCATTTCGCCCGTTACACGACACTTTACAAGGAGACAAACTATGAGAAAACTATTCACACTGATGACCGTACTGGCCGGCTTTTGTCCGTTTCTTCACGCGGAAGAAGGGATGTGGCTTTACACGAATCTCCCGACCCGGGACATTAAAGAAAAATACAATATCGACATCACACCGGAGTGGCTGGAGCATCTTCAAAAAGCGTCGGTGCGTTTCGGTAAAAGCGGTTCCGCGTCGTTTGTGTCGCCGGACGGTTTGGTGATGACGAACCATCATGTCGGTGTCGGGATTCTGGAAAAACTGAGTACCAAAGAGAAAGACTTCGTGAAAAACGGTTTCTACGCCGAAACACGGGAAGAGGAAATCAAGTGTCCCGATGTGGAGTTGAACGTGCTGCAGAAAATCGAAGACGTCACCCCCCGAGTCAATGCGGCGGTCAAGGGACAAAACATGAGTCAGGAACTTGCGGAAAAAAACCGCCGTCTTGTCATCAGCGAAATTGAGTCCGAAGCGGAAAAGGCGACCGGCATGAAATGTACGGTGTCGGCGTTTTTTGAAGGGGGACTTTACCACCTTTATTACTACAGGAAATATGACGATGTCCGGCTGGTGTTTGCTCCGGAATCGGCACTCGGTTTTTTCGGCGGCGACCCGGACAATTACGAGTTTCCCCGGTACTGTCTTGACGTCACGTTTTTTCGGGCGTATGAAAACAACGTTCCCGCCAAAACGGAACATTATCTCAAGTGGAGTGAAAACGGCGCGGCGGAAAACGAACTGGTTTTCGTTTCCGGTCATCCCGGCAGAACGGATCGTCTCAAGACCGTGGCGCATCTCAAGTTTCTCCGCGATACGGTGCATCCGTTCACACTGGAAAAAATCTACCGCAAGGAAGTGATTTCCAAGGCTTTCGGTGAGCAGAGCGAGGAAAACATGCGGCGTATTCACACCGACATTTTCCGCTGGACGAACTACCGCAAACGGTACAACGGTATTTTACTGGGACTCCAGGACCAATCGTTCATGGCGCAAAAGGAAAAAGCGGAACAGGAACTCCGTTGGCGAACTCCTAAGCGTGCCATTCATTCCCGGGATTCCAGGGATCCCTGGCACAAAGTGGAAGAGGTCATTGATCAATGGAAGTCCGTCTATCACCGGCACGACCTTCTCGAAACCGGCTCCGGCTTCAACTCGCAGATATTCTCTTACGCAAGGCAGATTGTCCGGCTGGCTCAGGAACAGGAAAAACCGGACGCCGAACGGCTCAAGGAGTATCAAGGGACGGCGGTCGACACGGTGAAACAGGCGATTCAGGCGGAAATGCCGCTGTTTCAGGACATTGAAATTCTCAAGCTGACGGATTCGCTGGGGCTTCTCACGGACAAACTCGGTGCGGACACACCGCTCGTCAAAGTGGTTCTCGACGGCAAGTCTCCGCTGGAACGCGCGACCGAACTGATTCAGAACACTTCGCTGTTCGATCCGGAAAGCCGTAAGGCTCTCATGGAGGGCGGATTGGCGGCGGTCAACACTTCGGACGATCCGATGATCCAGTTGGTTTTGCTGATTGATTCGTCCGCGAGAGAGTACCGCAAAATCATGGAGATAGAGATTGACGAACCTCTGCAGCAGGCGTACGGCGAGATTTCCGATATCCGTTTCAGGACTTACGGCACAAGTGTTTATCCCGACGCAACATTCACGTTGCGGCTTTCGTATGGTCAGGTGAAAGGTTACACCGAAACGGACGGTTCGCAGATTCCCGCCATGACCTGTTATGACGGGCTTTACGCACGGGCCGACGAACATCATCAGATCGAGCCGTTTGCGCTTCCTGAACGCTGGTTGAATGCCAAGCCGAAAGTCCGTCTTCAAACACCGATGAATTTTCTCACCACTCATGACATCGTCGGAGGAAACTCCGGTTCACCGATGGTCAACGCGAAAGGGGAAGTCGTCGGGTTGGTTTTTGACGGCAACATCAATTCCCTTGTGCTGAATTTCATCTATGACGATCAGCTTTCGCGGACGGTTTCCGTGCATTCCTCGGCGATCATGGAAGCTCTGAAAAGTGTTTATTCCGCCGAGCGTCTCGTCAGGGAACTGCTCGGAAAATGAAGTAGGACAGTACCCTCCCGGTCGCTTTGAATGTTTGTCGGGTTTTCGCTGAAATCCGTCCGGTGAAACGCCGTTTTGGGAGATTGTCAACGTATTGGATCATTGTTAAGTTATGGTTATGGCAAAGAAAATCATCAAAAAGGTTGTCCATAAAAGGGCGTCCGTGAAGCGAAGCAAAAAAGCCGTTCCTCCGCCGCAGAAACCGCTTTTGCTTCCCGAACGTCCTGATTGGGAACCGGGTTGGCTCGTGTTGCGCGGCGCCCGTGCGCATAATCTGAAATCCATTGATGTTTCTTTTCCGTTGAGTGCCTTCACTGTCGTGACCGGTGTGAGCGGTTCCGGCAAAAGCACATTGGTCAACGACATCCTCTACAATGCATTGGCCCATCAGCTTCACCGGGCGTCGCTGACCGCCGGATCGCATGACGGTATCGACGGTATTGAACGGATCAATAAAGTCATCCGTGTCGACCAGCAGCCGATCGGACAAACGCCGACCTCGAATCCGGCGACCTATTCCGGACTGTTCGACTTGATCCGCACACTCTTTGCCCAGCTTCCCGATGCGAAAGTCCGCGGTTACACATCGCGGCGGTTCAGTTTCAATGTGCCGGGAGGCCGCTGCGAAAAATGCGAGGGAAACGGTCAGCTTAAAATCGAAATGCACTTTCTGCCGGATGTCTGGATCCTATGTGACGCATGCGGCGGAAAACGGTATGACAGTCAGACGCTCGAAGTCAAATATCGCGGATATTCGATTTCCGATGTTCTGGAGCTTTCATGCGCGGGTGCGTTGGAACTCTTTCAGAACATCCCGAACATCCGCCGGATTTTGCAGACGCTTTGCGATGTCGGACTGGATTATGTCGCGTTGGGACAATCGGCGCCGACACTCTCCGGCGGCGAGGCGCAGCGTGTCAAACTTGCGGCGGAACTTGCGAGACCCGATACCGGCCGCACATTGTATCTGCTTGACGAACCGACCACCGGTTTGCACTTTGAGGATTTGCAAAAACTGCTTGATGTGATTCATCGGCTCGTCGACCTCGGTAACAGCGTCGTGGTGATTGAGCATAACCTTGATATGATCAAGTCCGCAGACTGGATCATTGACCTCGGACCGGAAGCGGGACTTGAGGGCGGCCACCTTGTTTTTTCCGGCACCCCGGAGCATCTTGTCAGGTATGCGCCCATTCTTGAACACCATTCTCATACCGCCGACGTCCTGGCACCTGTCCTTCAGGCGGGACCGTATGCCGATCGGAAACCTTACAACTTTCCTTCGCAAAATACGGTCAGGACAGGGGAAACACCGATGGAAGAGATCGGCGAGGAAGTGCCTATGCCCTGGGAGGCCGACGGACGACGCTGGCATTGCACGAATCGTATCAGCCGCAACGGTCGGAATTGCAAGTGGGATGGACGTATTCTTTCGGAGCTTGTTGACCGAATTCAGGAGTCCGGTCTGTTCGCGGAAACCAACTGGAACCACCGTTCCATTGTGGAAATGACGAGCAAGCAGAAGTCGTTGGGCTGGTTTTTCCACGCATTGACATCAGAAGAGTGGCTGCTCAAGCTGAAGTTCCGCACGGCGAAAAACACGTTCAAACGGGAATTGCTCATTCAAAGGCTGAACCTTTTGCCGCTCAACGACATGCAGGATATTCCGCTTTACGGAACAGAGCCGCGTATCCGTGTGCATAACACGCGCGGACCGTTTCAGGAAATCGAATTGAAAATTCACTCTTATGAGGAATTTGACCGTCCTGAATTTGCGGAGTTTTTGGAGACGGCGATTCGCGGATTTGCGAAATTTACGGAAAAAATCCGCAAAACGCAGGATCAACTGACTCCATGGAAGATTCTCAAGGAAAAATGGCACTTCACCCCGAAAGGTTACATCGGCGGCAGCACACCGGTTTGGGACTATCCCTTGCTTGAGGAAGTCTTTACTCTTTTGAAGGAGACCGCCCCGGAAGCGAAAATTCATTGGACGAATAAAATCCTTGTGTCGTTTTATCTTCCGGGCGACAAAAAACCGTGGGCTGCCGTGAATACGAAACGCTGTGACGGCATTTATGTAGAGATTCGTGTTCCGAAAAATTCCGTTCCGCTCGGCAAAATCCGATCCATCGGTTTTCGGCAGGCCGTCAATGGGAACCATGAGGATTACGATCTTGTGCAGTTTGTCTTCACCAAAAAATCCGATTTGAAGAAACCCGTATTCCGTCATTTCCTCAAGAAA
This sequence comes from Planctomycetaceae bacterium, assembly GCA_031274255.1. Taxonomy (GTDB): domain Bacteria; phylum Planctomycetota; class Planctomycetia; order Pirellulales; family Thermoguttaceae; genus WRMR01. The sequence goes on from JAISQK010000277.1 coordinate 19,643, forward strand.
CTTCGAGAGTGTTGACCCAGGCAGCGGGCAACATGCGGACGTTGCATCCCGGATGGGACTGCCGTCCCGAGAACCAAACCCGCTCCCGCTGGTCGCTGGAGTCAATAGACGGAAAAACGTTACCACTGGAGGCCGAAGGCAACTGCGGTGAAGCGGCACGCTTCCCCGCTCCCGTTGGTCGCTAATATCAACCGGCGGAACAAAAGGGAATACTGCCGGAACAAAAAGAAAGTGGTTGGAAACGTTATTTATTGAAAGCGACCGCCTCGAAGAGGCCGGGAGCATACCGGGATCCAACGTCCGCACGTTGGCCGTCGTGGCTCGCGACCGGCGCAGCAGCACGTTGCCACTGCCACATAAAAATGTGGTATATTAGGAGGTGTACCATGTCGTCCAAACGGATAATCTCATGAAATCTCACGAACTCAGAAAAGGAAAAACAATGACAAAACACTTGATTTTCAGTCTCATGCTCTTAACGGCAATGACCGCTGCCGTAACGGCACAAAGCCCCGTTTCGCCTTCGCCGCCGGTTTCACCG
>JAISQK010000195.1 GCA_031274255.1 Planctomycetaceae bacterium
AGTCCCATCCGGGATGCAACGGCCTACCGTTGCCCGCCGGAGGCATCATCCTATGCGGGAAACGGTTCATAAAGTCACGTTGGGATCACTCTGAATGTTTTCACTGGACGTTAAAAGGAGATGAGAGAAACTTTTACAAAAGTTTCCCTCAAACTCCCTTCAAAACTTTTGGTATTGATAAGATACCGCACAAAATCCCGGTCGCGAGCCGCGACGGGCGGTAGCGTGCCACGATGCCGCGTTGTTCACTTCTCATTCCGCATCAGTGCCAACATTTTTTCCACGTTGCCCGACGGCACGGAGAAGGAACGGTATGACCTGTTCCTGAGTTAATTCCTGTTGGTTCAGTGACGATCTCCGAATCACGGCGGTGTCGCTCCAGAGAAAAATCTCTCTTGGAATCAACATCTCATTCAGATATCCCACCGGAATTTTCGCGTCAATGACCGGTTGCAGGTTCCCTTCTATCCGCTTTCCGAGCAGGAACGAGTGTTGCAGCATGGGGGCATCCGCATAAACCGCCGCTGTCTGATCCGGATGGAGAATCGCCCAGCCGAAAGCTTCCGCCGCCTCACCGCCGCTCCCTGTAAGAACCGGTTTCGCGGAAAATCCGTGACCGGTCAGATACTTGTAAACCTTTTCCCAGTCGGCGGAACGCACACCGTCTCCGTTGTAGGGAACCGGCCCGGTGACAATATGGAATCCGTTCTCAAGGAGTTCCCGGAAAAACGGAGTATGCGCCGTAACTTTCGCACGAAACACCCAAGGGGTTCCTTCCGCCGTGCGATTCGGCACGATCACTTTCACGGAACCTTCGACACCGGAGAGCGAAAACTCATATTGTGAAGACACCGGAGGAAACAGATAATGCGGCGTATCCGGTACCGGTTCATATCCCGGACCGCTGTAGTAAACCAGGTTGTCATCAAGTTTCAGTATTCGAGCCTGATCAGGATAAAATGAGATTCTTGTAAAACGTTCCGTGACAAAATCCGGCGGCAACGGTCGTTGTTCGTTGACACTCTGCTCAATAAAATCCGCGATAAAAGCCGGATTCCGCAGGCTGTGCGGATGATGACCGGCTCCTTCCTTCGTGAGAGTATGGATTCGCCCGCCGAGGACACGGTAACTTGCGACAATCACATCAGACACCTTAAAAAGCAGCGGATCAAGATTTCCGACAATATGCAGAATCGGAATGTCCTGTTCCGCAAGTTTGGGCAATCCGGGAAAGACTTCCGCGTTGGTGCCGGGATTGTCCGCGTAAATGCAGGAAACCTTATCAGGATGACGTACCGACCATGTGTAAGAATACTCTCCGCCGCGGCTCATTCCGATGAACGCCGGTTTCGGGGAAAAACCGTATTTTCCGACCAGAAAATCGTACCACGCTTCCCAATCTTCATTCGGCGGACCGGTGATGTGAGCAACGGCAAATCCGCGCCGGAGCAGTTCGATTTCCGTCTGCGGTTCATGATTCCAGTAACATCCCCGCCACGACCACGGACGGTTCGGGGCAAATTTCTTCGGGATTGCCACAACACATCGCCTTTTTCCCCGCGGCGGTTCCGCAAGACCGTCCCGTTCCTTTTCAGGAGCGTCAAACGGTACGATTTCATGCGTCGTTTCGTCAATGACGAAATTGTAACGGTCGAAACCATGCCATGACGCTTTTCTCCCCTCGAATTGCGGCACGGTTTCTTCCGCCGAAAGACAATCCGCCGCAAAAAATAACACGAAACACAATGCACCGGTGCCCCATGCGGTCCGCTTCAGAGACCGAAACTTCTTTCCAAGACTTGCCATGATGGATTCTCCTGTTAAAAGCTGAAAACAGTTTGGCGTAACACAACGTGTGTTCCTTGCCGTCACCGACAATTTTTACCATTGTACGGGATTTTTCGTATAAAATCCATCAATCCGTCTCTTTTCTTTCTGACAAGACGGGGAAAGCCGTCAAATATCACGGCCTGCCGAGAAAAAATATTTATACGACCTGTTCCATTGACGGAGAAAGTCCTATATAATGACGTAATCATGTTTCTGATTATTCAGGGTTTGATTTTTTGCAAAACGAAAAAGGGAAGTTGTTTGACCTGACCTCAACAATACACATCGTGTCCCGGGAATGTTCCTGAGGCACAAAATTTTTATGCGATTTGAAAACCAAAAGGAGTTCAAAATGAAAACGTTGACAAGAAGAGATGTTCTGGGATTGACCGGACTGACCATGTGCAGTACCGCAACCGCTTTTACCGCTTTGGGAGGATCCTTGATGGATCTGTCGTTCGGCGAAGAAACGGAAACGGGAAAGGAAACAGGAACGGACGCTCCGCCGACGGTTGCGGAAGGAGAATCACGGGATTCCATAGCCGTCTGGTATTTCAATAACGGGGCTTGCAGCTCGCAGGCCATTCTGGCGACGTACGGCGACCTGGTCGGCTTGCCGCGGGAAACCGCTCTGAAAATGGGATGCGGTTTTTCCGGCGGAATCGGTCTTACGGGAGAAGTCTGCGGACTTGTCGTCGGGGCAACGATCCTTCTCGGGCTGAAGAACGGTCCGAAAAATATCGAACAACGGGAGAAATACGAATACACCGTCGAACTGGCCAAGCAGTTCATCAAGGATTTCAAGGAAAAACGCAAATCGGTTGTTTGCCGGGAAATCATTCAGTATGACATCAGTACGCCGTTGTGTTACGCCAAAGCGCATGAACTGGACACATTCAAAGTATGTTACGAGTGTCTTCACACCGCCGTGGACCTTCTGGAAAACAAATACGACATCTTTGACAACAGGAAGAACAAAAAGGAAACGGTATCATGAGAAGACATCATGGAGTGAAAAAACCGGGATTCACGCTTGTCGAATTGCTGGTGGTGATCGCAATCATCGGGATATTGATTGCATTGCTCTTACCTGCCGTTCAGGCGGCACGGGAAGCCGCAAGAAGGATGCAGTGTTCCCACCATCTCCATCAGCTCGGAATTGCTTTGCACAATCACCACAGTGTTAAAAACGATCTTCCGGCGGCGCATCGGGCGATCATTTCCCCGGGATACGACACCTCTATTTACAATGCTTACAATTTCAGCTGGTCTGTTCTGGCGGAAATCTCCCCTTATATGGAACAAACCAGTGTTTATAACCAGCTTGATTTGACCAAGCCGTGTTACGGACCGCTCACCGGCGGCGGCGGTTACGAAGGAGGGGAAGATTACAGTGATTTTCCTTCGGAATTTGCCGGAGTCTTTGCCACGGTGATTTCCTCCTTTTTGTGCCCGAGTGACAAAGGAACCTCGGTGATTACGGAACCCGTCTATGGAAATGACACGCTCGGCTCCACCAATTATGTCGTGTGTACAGGTTCGGGAGTTCCCGCCTCCGCCGACGTGCCCTACGGAACGGTCTGGAGAACAAATGGAATTTTCATGACCCGTATCCGGCAATCGTTTGCCTCCGTCACCGACGGGACGAGCAATACCGCGATGATGTCCGAAGGAACACTCGGGGAAAAAATCTCTTCCGACACCCCGAGAGCACAGGCGAATTTGCGGCTCCATTATGTTTACTCTCCGTCCGATCAGTCTCTCACGGAAGCAACATGCGACGCGGCTTCTCTCAACGGAGATAAATATGTCAAAGGATACATCTGGTTTGCCGGAGACTATCGGGCAACGATGTACAATCATTTTTACACGCCGAACTCCAGACAGTTCGATTGTATCAGCAATTATTTTTTGCCGAATGTTTCCCGGCAGGAATATTGGTCGATGCAGTCCTACGGATTTCATGCGGCGCGAAGCTGGCATACCGGCGGAGCCAATCTGCTGCTTGCGGACGGTTCCGCGAGATTCGCTTCCGACACGGTTTCGCAGGATGTCTGGAGAGCGGCGGCGACACGAAACGGCGGTGAGGCGGCTCCGCTTCCGTAGTTCCTTCGCGAGCCTTCCGTTGAACATCCATTCCTTTTTTTCGGTTGTATCAAATCAGTCACCCAGGAGAAATCATCATGAAAATCGACAAGCGGATTTACGGAGTTTTAGACCGTTCGATGGAAGGGATTGCCCCTTCGAAAGAAGAATGTATCGAACTTCTCAGGATACCGGAACGCACGCTGGAAGCGTCTTTGCTGCGGAGCGTTGCCGATGAACTGATGCGGAAACGCTTCCATAATCAGGCGATGCTTATGGGACAGATCGGAATCGAAACCTTTCCGTGTCCGGGAGATTGTCAGTTTTGCGTCTTCGGGGAAACTCACACCGCCTTTCCGAAAACCGAAATCAATGATGCCGGTATTCTCGAAGCGGCGGTCGATTTCACGGCTCAGAATGATCTTTATGCCCTGTTTTTGATGGTGATGCACACCTTTGACGAAAACCGGCTGCTTCAAATTGTCGAGTCGGTACGCAGCACCATTCCCGCGTCAACGGCACTTCTGCTGAATATGGGGGATTTTTCGCCGGAAACCGCCAAAACCTTTGCCGCCGCCGGAGTGTCGGGAATGTATCACGTTTTACGGCTGCGGGAAGGAACCGACTCCAAACTCGACCCGGAACACCGCAGACAAACGATTCGGGCGATCAAGGAGGCGGGACTCCTTTGGTTTTATTGCTGTGAACCGATCGGCCCTGAACACACTCCCGAAGAGTTGACGGAGCAGATTTTCCTCGGTCTGGAATACAAGTGCTTTCAACATGCGACCATGCGCCGGATCCGTTTTCCCGGCAGTCCGCTTTTCGACCGGGGAATCATTTCGGAGTTGCGGCTTGCGCAGATCACCGCCGTGGTTGCTCTTGCGATGATCGATAATCCCGAATTGCGGGCGATTGCGGTTCATGAACCCAACCTGCCCGGACTTCTCAGCGGAGCGAACTCCATTTGTGCCGAGAGCGGGGCCAATCCGCGGGACACTTCGGAAAATACGAATCAGGGACGCGGCCGGGATACAACCGCGTGCAAACTCATGTTCGCCGAAGCCGGATTCACGTCCCTTTATAATGCCGGCGGGGACCGATTTTCCCTCGAAGTCGGTTGAAAAAAGAATGGACGCCCTTCTTTTTTTATCGGAGAATCGTTAAAATGATTCCTGTTCCGTCCTGTTTTTTACGTCATCGGCGGCAGGCAACGCGGTCTCACAATATTTCCGGTTTCCGGCGGTCGGGTTCCGCAAGAACCGAACGAAGTGAATCGAACACGTATGGGAGAACAGTATGCCTCCGAAACACACGCGTTGTTCTGCCGCGGGGCGAAGTCAAACCGCCGGAGTCACCTAAGGAGAAATCATTATGAAAATCGACAAGCGGATTTACGGGATTTTGGACCGTTCGATGGAAGGGATTGCCCCTTCGAAAGAAGAATGTATCGAACTTCTCAGGATACCGGAACGCACGCTGGAAGCGTCTTTGCTGCGAAGTGCCGCCGATGAGCTGATGCGGAAACGCTTCCATAATCAGGCGATGCTCCTGGGACAGATCGGAATCGAAACCTTTCCGTGTCCGGGAGATTGTCAGTTTTGCGTCTTCGGGGAAACTCACACCGTCTTTCCGAAAACCGAAATCAGCGATGCCGGTATTCTCGAAGCGGCGATAAAATTCACGGCTCAAAATGATCTTTATGCCCTGTTTTTGATGGTGATGCACACCTTTGACGAAAACCGGCTGCTTCAAATCATTGAGTCGGTACGCCGTTCCGTTCCGGCGTCAACCGCGATGGTGCTGAATATCGGCGATTTTTCACCGGAAACCGCCAAAACCTTTGCCGCGGCCGGAGTGTCGGGAATGTATCATGTTTTGCGGCTGCGGGAAGGAACCGATACCAAACTCGACCCGGAACACCGCAGACAAACGATTCGGGCCGTCAAAGAGGCGGGACTCCGTTGGTATTATTGCTGTGAACCGATCGGTCCTGAACACACCCCCGAAGAATTGGCGGAGCAGATTTTCCTCGGTCTGGAATACAAGTGTTTTCAACATGCGGCCATGCGCCGGGTTCGTTTTCCCGGCAGTCCGCTTTTTGACCGGGGAATGATTTCGGAGCTGCGGCTTGCACAGATTACCGCCGTGGTTGCCCTTGCGATGATTGATAATTCTGAATTGCAGGCGATTGCAGTCCATGAACCAAGTCTGCCCGGTCTTCTCAGCGGAGCGAATTCCGTTTACGCGGAGACCGGGGCCAATCCGCGGGACACTTCGGAAAACACGAATCAGGGACGCGGCCGGGATACAACCGCGTGCAAACTCATGTTCGCCGAAGCCGGATTCACGTCCGTTTATAATGCCGGCGGAGACCGGTTTTCCCTCGAAGTCGGTTGAAAAAATCATCACGGATTGTCCTCCTCGTTTTCCGCTCATTCCCCTTACGAAAAAGAATTTTAAATATTTTTCACTTTTTTTATTTTTTTCCCTTGTTGTCTCTTGACTTTTTTCATCGTTTTGATTAACATGAATCTCTGATGTACGGTTTTTCAATTCAAGCCAATTTGTGAGGAGATTTTTATGAAAAAGTTATTGAAAAATGTTAAAATGGGGGGGGGGGGCTGTCTGTACTGTTCTAAGACGGCTTTCACCCTGGTGGAACTTCTTGTGGTGATTGCAATCATCGGGATTTTGATTGCTCTTCTTTTACCAGCCGTTCAGGCCGCCCGCGAAGCGGCACGACGAATGCAGTGTTCCAATCACCTGAAACAACTGGCACTCGCATGTCATACCCATGTTGATGCGATGAAAATTCTGCCGTCCGCCGCAAGACAATACAGTCTTTGCGTTCAGCTCAAGACCAATTTGGGTCTTACCGATGACGGGGCCGGCTCCAGAGAACGGTTGAGTTATCTCTGTGTTTTGCTTCCTTATGTGGAACAAACAACTGTTTATGAACGTGTGGTCACCAACGCTAGAAGTACCTCGTTCCGTGTTCCTTGGGACTACGGCTGGACAGATAATCCGGCATTTGCCAAAATCGGTTATTTCATTTGTCCTTCCTGCGGAGAGTCTTTCAATGAGGGAGGCGAAGGAACACGGGAAGGACAATTCGGCGGAACAAGTTATCGCTGCAATCGCGGCGATTTGTGGGTTGATTATAACTGGTGGAATGAAGAACGCGGATCGTTTGCGGTTGCTTCACACCACAAATTCGGTTTTGAAGGGATCCCCGACGGAACATCCAATACGGTACTTCTTGCAGAAGCCGTCATCGGTCCGGCCGGTTCCGATTCCAACAGAATCCGGGGAGGTGTTGCCGGTAATGTGGGAAGGTCAAATATGACCGGTCCGCCGAAAAATTGCGATGACCGGCGCGGTTCCAACGGAATGTTAATCGGTGAGATTGCCGGAAATGTTTATGCGCCGGATCATCCCAGTCAATCTTCCGGTCGTCGCTGGGCGGATGCTCAGACACTCTTTACCCAATTTTTCACCGTGCTCCCTCCCAATTCCCCGAGTTGTTCTCCCACATTGAACAACGAAGCCGGACCGCTTATCACCGCAAGCAGCTATCACACAGGAGGAGTCAATGTTGCTTTGGCGGATGCGTCGGTCACATTTGTTTCGGACACGATCCATGTTGAAAATCTCGACAAAACCCCGGCCGACGCTCCCTGGAACTTCACTACTGCTTCAGGAGAAGTTCATCACTACAAAGGGCCGGCGATTTGGGGGGTCTGGTCATGTCTCGGAACCCGAAATGGCGGAGAAACGTCCTCACTGCCGTAGAAAAATTCTGTCTCCTCTTTTTTTCTCATAAACACTCCCCAATAATATTTTGGGTATAATACACGAAAGGAGTTTTCACAAATGGTTCGTTTTTTCACTTTTCTGGGATGTTTCCTGATATTGACGGGAATCTCAGGTTGCGGGACGGAAGGAAAAGGACTTCGGGTGGAATATGTGGAAGGGGTGATTTCTCTGGAAGGAAAACCCCTTCCGGGGGCCTCTGTCACTTTTATTCCTCTTGCCGAAGACGGCGCAATGGAAGCCGCCGGAGGATATTCCAATGAAAACGGAGTTTACAGGCTGACATCGGGCAACGGCAACTCGGAAAAAGGTGCTGTTCTCGGAGAATACCGTGTCCTTGTTTCAAAAATCGAGGCCAAAGATTTGACGGAAGGGAAAGAATACGGGACTTCGACAGGGTATGCAAAAACATTTACCCAAAAACAATTGTTGCCTTCGGTTTATCAGGACCGCACGAAATCCCCGCTTCGTGCCACCGTGAAAAAAGGAAAAAACAAAGGGCTTGATTTCGATTTGAAATCCAACCCTTCGCCGTGACCGCTTGACCTTAGTTTCCTTGCGATGCCAACCGGAAGTTGGCCGTCGCTTTATTGTACCGGCCGCAAAATTGGCACTTGCCCGATATCATCGTCTGCCTGGGCGGCATTGTTTTTTATCCCTTGTTTTGCGGGGGATTTCCCGTGTCCGCGCGGCAGGTTTTGATGGAAAGAAGAGAACAATTTTGATCGCCGCCACTGTCATTCTCACATTCTCAGTATTTTCTGAAAGAAAGGTTTTTACATGTCAGCAAAGATTTTTACATCGCGCCGCAGTTTTCTGAAACAATCCGCAACACTTGCCGCCATGGGGGTTGCCGTTCCGACTCTGATTCCGCGAACGGCTCTGGCCCAAAACGGTTCGGCCGGAGCCAATGACCGTATTCTCGTCGGTTTTGTCGGAACCGGCGGGCGTGCCCGACAACTCATGTCGCATATTCCCAAAGAACGTGCAAGAATTGTTGCCGTTTCCGATCTTTGGCGTGGAAAAATGGAAGGTGCCGTCAAAGAGAAAAAAGAACAGGGAGAAATCGGCAATGTTGATCAATGGAAACTTTACAACAGCGATCAGGAAATGTACGACCATGAAAAACTGGATTGTGCTTTCGTGATTACGCAGGATTTTTGCCGGACACTCTGTGCGATGCGTGCCGTTCTTACCGGTCTGGATGTTTATGCGGAAAAGGCGCTCACGACCTATATCTCGGAAGGTCGGGTATTGGTCAACTGTGTTCGCAAACACAATCAAATTCTTCAGGTCGGAAGTCAGCAGCGTTCCATGCGGCTGAACCATTATGGTTGTGCATTGGTGCGTGAAAAAAAACTCGGAGCAATCCGTGTGGTTCAGGCATGTCATTATCCCGGCGGACGGCATATTCCCGATGATCCGGGGGAAGAGACCTGCCCCGGCGATTTGAACTGGAATGCCTGGCAGGGACCGACGGAATATCGGAAATTTCATGGTTCACTCCTCGGCTGGATGCAGTGGAAGGAGTATGCCAACGGGGAAATGACCAACTGGGGAGCACATGGAATTGATCAGGTTCAGTGGGCGGTCGGAGCCAGTCAAAGCGGCCCGGTGGAACTCTGGCCTCTTGAAGAAGGAAATGGTAAAATCGGTATGAAATATGCCAATGGAGTCACGGTTCGTCTGGATTTGGATCACGGCCCGATGGGAGGAGCGATTTTCCGGTGTGAAAAAGGAAATCTGGAAATCAATCGTAACAATCTGAAAGCCAATCCGGAAAACCTGATTAAAGACGCCCCGGAAGCCGATCCGCCGGAAGGTCCCACATGGATTGCCCGCCCGCATATTGAAAACTTTTTTGATTGTATGATTTCACGCAAACGGCCGAATGCGGATGTGGAAATCGGACATCGCAGCATTTCAACATGCCACCTGATCGGAATCACACGCGACCTGAACCGCCGTTTGAAATGGGACCCGGACAAAGAGCAATTCCTCGGAGATGAAGAAGCCGCCAAAATGGTTTCACGTCCCAGACGAAAAGGTTTTGAATTTCCTGAAACGTAAATTCATGTGCGGTCCGCATGGAAATTTCCGTTTCCATCGTAACCGGCCCCGGCGGTGACGGGAGAGGATCCTCTCACCGCCGTTTGTGAGCGTAGTACGAAAACCAATCATTAACAAACATCAATTTGGAACGAGGAAAATTATGCCAAAATTCGGAATCAATTTATTACTTTGGACGGACACATTGACAGAGGAGATGTTTCCGCAAGTCGAAAAACTCAAAACAATGGGATATGACGTTGTGGAGCTTCCCATGCTGGACAAGGAGGCCGTTGCCAATTGTGCCGAATGGGGAAGGAAACTGGACGACATGGGATTGCTTCGCACCGGCACCTGTGCTTACGGGCCGGAAGACAACATGATCAGCGGCGACCCGAAAATCCGGCGGCAGGGAATTGACACGAACAAGAAAATTCTGGATTGCTGTGCGGCGGCCGGATGTTCGGTCATGGCGGGCGACTCTTATTCCGCATTGGGAGTTTTCACCGGAAAAGAACCGTCTTCCGACGAATGGAAACGGGGAGTCGAAGGGATGAAAGAAGTGGCGGAACATGCCGGAAAAGTGGGGGTGAAAATTGCGATTGAGGCACTGAACCGTTTTGAGTGTTACATGATCAATTGTGCCGCGGACGGATCCCGATTTGTCAGGGAGGTCGGCAGTCCGCATTGCGGAATGATGTATGACACTTTTCATGCTCATATTGAGGAAAAAAATATTCCGGATGCCATCCGTTCGCTCAAAGACTCCCTTATTCACGTCCACATTTCGGAAAACGACCGGAGCACGCCCGGTTCCGGGAATGTCCGGTGGCGGGAAAATTTCGATACATTGTACGAAATCGGTTATGAAGGCTATATGGTTTGCGAGGCGTTCAGTGCCTCACTTCCCAAACTGACTGCGGCGACAAAAATCTGGCGACGAATGTATGAAAGCGAAGAGCAACTGGCACGTGATGCCCTGGCTTTTATGAAACGTGAAGTCGGAAAACGCTGGAAATAATCCGGTTTTTTCATACTGTTTTGTCTCCGTAGCAGGAAAAGGGATCCTGAATTTCAGAGGAACTTTCCGATGCCGGCACAGTCACGGCGGACGAATGTTTCGTGCGGTGGTTTTTCGGATTTTGAGTATTCGGATTTGCCGGCTTGTTAAATAATGAGACAAGAGCAGAGAATACAGGCGTATCAGACGGGGAGGCAATCCCGTCCGGCTCTTGAAAAAATCATCACGGATTGTCCTCCTCGTTTTCCGCTCATTCTCCTTACGGAAAAGAATTTTAAATATTTTTCCCTTTTTTTATTTTTTCCCTTGTTGTCTCTTGACTTTTTTCATCGCTTTGATTAGTATGAATTTTTGATGTTACGATTTTTCGATCAATCAATTTCACTTTGTGAGTAGAGTTTTTTATGAAAAAGCTGTTAGAAAATGTTAAAATGGGGGGGGGGGGCTGTCTGTGCCGTTCTAAAGCGGCTTTCACCTTGGTGGAGCTTCTTGTTGTTATTGCAATCATCGGGATTTTGATTGCTCTTCTTTTACCCGCGGTTCAGGCCGCCCGCGAAGCGGCGAGACGGATGCAGTGCAGCAACAATATGAAACAGTTTGCGCTCGGTTTGATGAACTATCACGATGCACATAACAGTTTTCCGGCGTCCATTGCCCACCTGATCGGAGCAAATGGAACAAGTACCGGCCGCCGTCGTTTCAATCCCCACACCATGGTTCTCCCATTTGTCGAACAATCGGCTTATTGGGATGCCATTAAAAACTCCAATGTTTCCGCATGGAATGGGTCCAATTCTATCACCGCTAATCCCGTTCCCGCTTATCTTTGTCCTTCCGATGGAAATTCCAAGCAAATCGGAAATACTGATGTTGCACGGACAAATATCATGTATTCTTTGGGAGACGGTGCTCTTCAGAATGCGGAAACATCCCAAGGGAATTCCGGTTTACCTGTCAAGGCGGAGGAAAGCGTCGGACATCGTGCTCCGTTTGCTTCCAATACATGGAAAGGAATCTCCGCCATTACCGACGGAACGAGTAATACGATTGCCGTCAGCGAGATTGTCACACAGTCCTCTCCATCGGAATCCTCTATTCGTGCCGGTGTTGCGAAACTCACATTAAATAACGGTTTAACCGTTTATGTTTCAAGATGTTTTACCGTCCGTGACCCCAACAACCCCAATCAAATTGCTGCGTCCTATGTTGCCGACGGATTCCATCGCGGTATGAAATGGACGGATGGTCAGCCGGGCATTACCGGTTTTGCGACATTAATGCCGCCCAATGGACCGACATGCAGTCCGAACGGCAGCGGTGATGCCTGGGGAATCTTCACTGCCGCCAGCAATCATACCGGCGGTGTGAATGTGGGACTGATTGACGGTTCGGTTCACTTTATTTCCGAGACCATCGACACGAACGGCTCGCCCGACCATAATCAAGGACCGCAACTACAAGGCAAAAGTCCATGCGGTGTCTGGGGTGCGCTCGGCTCGATTGCCGGCGATGAAGCCGTGGCGATTCCGTGATTTCTTCACGCAGAAACGGTATAACGGAAATCCCGGTATGCCGTTTCGCGAATTTTTACATTTCTGTATTTGAATCGGAAAGGATTTTTATGAAAAATATGATTGGACTTGCCGGACTCTGTGTTTTGATGGCAGGATTCTCCGGTTGTGCCAAAAAACTCCCGGATGGAATGCCGGTGCTTCACTCCTGTACTCTCGTCATGCTTCAGGACGGCAAGCCGACGGAGGATGTGCTGGTTCGGCTTTATCCGGAAGACAAATCTCTCGCAAAATGGACTGTAGGCGGAATCTCCAAAGCAAATGGCGAAACGGTGATGGTCACACTCGGACAGTACAAAGGAGCCCCGGCGGGAAAGTATAAAATCACCGCGTTAAAATCAATCCTCACGAATAAGGAAGGCGTCACACTGACTCCGGAACAACAGGCGGAAGGTGTGGGAATCCCGCAAGTGAAAACGGTTTATGTCAATCCCAAATACGAGTTTGAATCTTCGACGGATCTGACTGTTGAGATTAAGCCGGAAAAAAACCGTGTCGAAATCGAACTGGGGCCGCCTCTGAATCAAACAGAGGAGTCTTACAATCCGAATAAATTCAGGTAGCGGTAAAAAATGGAATTTGAGAGTGGGGACTTATCAATTGAGTTCCCGCTCTCTTTTATGTTCTGCTTTGTGTGCCGCAATGTCTATTGAATGTTATATCCGGTGCATCTCTCTGTTTGTACCAAGGTAGTGTCGTCACGAGTTGACAGATGAAAGCCAGAGTGTTCTAATCAAGGGAAAAATGGCTTGAGTTGCCGGTCAAAGAATCCGATTTTGAATGGTTGATGATTGATGCGAGTCATGTCAAGGGGTGTCCCGGTACGGTCGGAGGAAACCAAGTATGGAGCGCACAAAAGAGGACTCGATAACAAGGAGACTTTTGGCCGCGGATGCGCGATGTTTCCATCCGCTTGCGATGGGCGGTGAAGCGGCACGCTTCCCTCCGGCGGAGAGCTCAATTCGCCTGATCCTCTCCTGACAGGTTTGATTCCGTAAAAACTGCTATTGACATGGAATCGATAAATTGTTACTTTTATACCCGATTCACGGCAAACGCCGCAAGCGGAACACCTGTGTGTTACGCCGTATCCTATGTCAATCACCTATCTTATCAGGTCAAGGAAGACCATTATGAGTCAAATTATCCATTTTAACAAAACCATTCCATCTGCAACCCAGCCGATTCCGCTTCTTGATCTCAAGCGTCAATACGAGCATCTCCGTGATGAAATGTCCGAGGCGCTTCGGCGGGTGAACGATTCCGGAATGTTTGTCCTCGGGCCGGAAGTCAAAACACTCGAAGCGAATCTGGCGGCTTATTCCCAAGTGGAACACGCAGTGGCTTGCGCCTCGGGAAGTGATGCGTTGCTCCTTTCCCTCATGGCCGTCGACATCGGCCCCGGCGACGAAGTGATCGTCCCCAGTTTCACCTTTTTTGCGACCGTCAGTGCGGTGACACGGCTCGGTGCCGTGCCGGTTTTCGCGGATGTGGACCCTGTTTCCTATAACATGGACCTGATCCATGTGAAAAGTCTGATCAACGGCCGCACCAGAGCCATCATTCCCGTGCATCTTTTCGGTCAGATGGCCGCGATGAAAGAGCTGCACCACATCATCAACGGCCGCGACATTACCATCATTGAAGATTCCGCTCAGGCGGTCGGGGCGGAACTGGACGGACGCCGGACCGGCGGCTGGGGGGACATGTGCGCTTTGAGTTTCTATCCGACCAAAAATCTCGGCGGCGCCGGCGACGGCGGAATGATTCTCACGAACAACGCGCAGCATGCCGCAAAATTACGTCTCCTCCGCGGGCACGGCATGGAACCGCGATACTGTCACAGCCTCGTCGGAATCAACAGCCGCCTGGACTCCTATCAGGCCGCGGTTTTGAATGTGAAGCTGAAATATCTGGATCAGTGGACAACCCAGCGGTCGCAAAATGCCGAACGTTACGCGGAACTCTTTGCAGGAACCGGTATTGAGGAAATGGTCACACTGCCGCAGAAACTTCCGTACCGCCGGCATGTCTGGAATCAATATGTCATCCGTGTCGGCAATCAACAGCGTGATTCTCTGCGTCAGGCACTGACCGAGGCAAAAATCGGAACCGACATTTACTATCCGATGGGGGTTCACGAACAGGAATGCTTCCGGTTTCTCGGTTATCCGCCGGAATCGCTGCCGGAAACCTATCACATCAGCCGCGAAGTGCTCGCCCTGCCGATTTACCCGGAACTGACCGAACAGGAACAGGTGGTCATCGCCCGGAAAATCTGCGAATTTTGCGAAAAAGAGATCACCCGGAAAATTTTTCCCGCCGCAAAAAAGGAAGCCGCGTAAGTTTTCGTTCGACCCCCCGGCTACTGCTGCGGACGTGTCATTTTCATCGGATCAAGAGCTTGTTCCAGCGTTTCGGAATCGAGAATTTGCCGCTCCGTGCAGAGTTCGCGGATTGTTTTCCCGGTCTGAAACGCTTCTTTGGCGAGTGCCGCCGCGTGATCGTAACCGAGGTACGGGTTGAGCGCCGTCACCATCGACAGGCTTTTTTCGACTCCTTCGCGGCATTTTTCCGCGTTCGCTTCGAGGCCGGCAAGACATTTTTCCGTGAAGATTTCGAGTGCTCCGGCAAGAATCGACACGCTTTCGATCGCCGTGTCCGCCATAACCGGCATCATGATGTTCAGCTGAAATTGTCCGCCGGCAGCCCCGCATACGGTCATCGTCTGATCGTTGCCGATCACTTTTGCACACGCCTGCATGAGTGCCTCGCAAAGCACCGGATTGACTTTCCCCGGCATGATGGAACTTCCCGGCTGCAGATCAGGGATTTTAATTTCGTAAAAACCGCATCGCGGCCCCGAACCGAGCCAACGGATGTTGTTCGCAATATTCATGACGGTCACCGCGGCGGATTTGAGACAGGCGTGCCACGCGACAAGACCGTCACGCTGAGCATTCGCGGCAAAATGGTTTTCGGCTTCCTGAAACAAGATTTTCGTTTTTTGAGTCAGGATTGCCGCAACCCGCCTTCCAAATTCAGGATGCGTGTTGATTCCCGTGCCGACCGCCGTTCCTCCGGCAGGTAACCGGTGGAGTCCGGCCATTCCCGCCGCATGACAAGCCGTTGCCATCGCCATTTGTTCGTGAAAACCGCTGAATTCCTGCCCCAGCGTCATCGGTGTCGCATCGGCAAGATGCGTCCGGCCTATTTTAAGAATGTTTTGCCAGGCCTGGGATTTTTCCTCAAGTACGGCACACGCCTTGCGCATTGCCGGCAGGAGCCGCTCTTCGCACAACATCGTCACGGCCGCATGGACCGCCGTCGGAAAAATGTCGTTGGTGCTTTGTCCCATGTTGACGTGATCGTTCGGATGGATCCGTTTTTCCGGAGCGAAACGGTCACCGCCGCACAGTTCTATCGCACGGTTGGCGATCACTTCATTGGTGTTCATGTTCGAGGACGTGCCGCTGCCGGTCTGGTAAACATCCACCGGAAACTGATCGTCAAATTTCCCGTCGGCCACTTCAAGAGATGCGGTGAGAAGTGCTTCGGTTTCCTGTTCCGTCAGAGGCGAGCGTCCCGAGGTGAGAAGTCCGAGTTCGTCATTCGCCTTCGCCGCCGCCCATTTGACCAGTCCGAGCGTATGAATGAGTGCCGGCGGAATCGTTCTGCCGGAAATCCGGCATGTCTGACCGCGGCTTGTGAGATTTTCCACCGCCCGCTGCGTTTGGGCACCATAGTAGGCATTGTACGGGAGCCGCACCTCTCCCATGGAGTCGTGTTCAATACGAAAATCGGACATCATTCCCCCAAGACCAGGAAACACAAAAAGAGAGCTGAGGAAAAATCATCAGCTCCGAAATACTGTTTCACATCAAACGAAAAGAATCAACCTTCTTCGGTGGTGGAAGGAGCGGCACCAAGGTTGTCACCGCTGTGGTCGTGACCGTCTCCCTCATGATGGTGGCCGCTATGATCATGACCATCCCCTTCGTGATGTTCGACGGCGGGGGGTTCCGTGCCGCCTTCCGGTTTCTTCGCGGGACAACCGGCCGAAACCGTCACCAAATAAGCCAAAACCACGACGAGTGTGAAAATTTTTCTGAACATCTCTTTACCTTCTCTTTCTTCTGAAAATGGGTTTTCAAAATGGAATCAATTCCATTGTCAACATACCAAAATACAATACCACCATTTTCCGGGACGTCAAGACACGGGATTTCCCGATTTCCGGTCTTTTCCTCCGTTTCCTCTAACATGCATTGACTTTATATCATTCGCTTTTGACGGGGAGATCCCTCCAGCTGGAGACCTGTTCGCCTCCGACGGTGATGTCGGCTTTCATCAGATAATCGCCTGCTTCTGCGGGAAGAGTAATCTCGAAATTAACAATCGATACTTCATATCCCTTGGCGGATACGGGCTGCTTGTATGTTGCAATAACCTTCCCGTCTTTCAGAACAGTCAGCGCTACATCCTGCTCGAAAGTTGTTTTCAAATCATTGATTACATGCACCGGAACCGTCAGTTTGCCTGCCGGCGGATATGATTTTTCCCATACATTATCTATCATCAAACCGACCGGCGAAAAGGAGGGCTTTACGTAGCGATAAAACTCCGGCTCAAAGGTCAGGTTACGAATATCAATCCAGTGGTCGGAGGTCTGGCCGCGCGGGGCGTCGGGACGGGAATAGCCCAGTCCGCAGAAATGCAGTACGCCGGCTGCCCGCCGGTGCGCCCGCCAGTATTCGGTCAACATAGCCAGGTGACGGGCATAGAGATGCAGACGTTCCTCGGAGGTCAGTTTGCTTCCGCCCCAAAGCGTTTCGTATACCCGGTCGGTCAGCGTCGTCGTCGTCCCGTTCCGGTTCAGCCATATCCACCCGTATTCGTTAATCACGGCGGGATTGGGGAACACGACGCCGGTTCCTTTAGTGCTTGCCGAACGGTCGCTGGCGTCGTTATCCGGACGGCGCACCTGCCCGAACAATTCCTTCCGGTATCCCTCTTCCGGTTCGCTGTTCCCGATTTGGTATCTTAAAAAAAGGTAGGGATGTGCTTCGACGGGGTCTGTTGCCGAAAGGGGTTCCGCCCAACCATTCTCCCATGGCCGGTCGGAAAGATCCAGTTCGCGAACCTCCCGGGCTGCCAGACCGGGTTCGGGAGCTACGGTTTCATTCTGAGCGTCCCAGATAACTACCGACGGATGATTCCATCGTTCACGCATCCATCGCCGGTATTCTTCGGCAATCCGGGGCGCTTTAAGGTTGTCATCACCCCATATCGGATATTCGTCCTGTATCATAAACCCAAGGCTGTCGCAGACGTCATACCATTGTTCGGGCGGGAATCCGATGCAATAACGCGCGATATTCCAATGCATATCCTTGAACTTTTTGTGCAGTTCGACCGTCCATTGCGTATCCCAGGGCAACGTTCCGCGGTCGGGGTCTTCAAAGAAACGGAAGATGCAGACATTCGTTCCCCGCAGGTAATACGGTTCTTCGTTCAGCAGGGCGATTTTCCGTTCCGCATCAAATCGAAACGACCGCATTCCGAAACGCACCTGTTTGTTGTCCACGCCCGTACTCAGGGTCAGTTCGTAGAGAAACGGCGTTTCGGGCGTCCACAGCGTCGCTCCTTTCATGTCTATCTCAAAATCAAGTACGGCAAGGCCGTTTTCCACTCTGGGACGGGAGGAAACGGACTGTGCGGATACTTCGCGGCGGGACGAACATTCGGATACACTGTACGACAACCGCACGTTGTCCGGCGCATCGGCTTCTATCTCGGCAACCACGCGCAGCCGCTCATTCCGGATGTCCGGCACGCACTGGATATTATTGATGAACGGACGGTTGGAAAGCGTAATCTCCACGTTATCGTAAATGCCGGGGATGAATTTTATCTTTTCACTATCGCGTCCGTTCGGGATACCCTCCGGCTGTTGCGTCTTGCTGCCGACGCCGATCAGGATTTCGTTCGGCTGTCCGTCGGGCAGAAGGAAAGGCTTGATGTCGTAGTACGACGGCGTGAAACAGTATTCGTTCTCGCCGGCAAACTGCCCGTTGACATAGACTTTGGTATGGTATTTCGCCTTGTACACCTTGAGGCGGATCACGTCAAAGTCCGTTTCCGGCAGGTTGAATGTCCGTTTGTGCCAGTACCAACTGCTGTCCCTGTAAAGGGCATCCGGCGGGTCAAGCGCGGGCGTTGCCAGATCGACTACGCCCGGCACAGACGCAGTGGACGTAAAGACATCCGGCAGTTCTCCGCCTGTTTTTGCGATTTCCCATTCCCCGTTGAGGCTGACCACTTGCCGCCGGTGCGTCTGTGCGTATGAGGGAAAAATAACGGATACCGCCAATAGCGCTGTAAGAAAATAGTGTTTCATAATGATACCATTTTAGTTTATTTGATGATAGAATAATAAGTAGATTGATCCGAAACAACAACGCCCTTTTCATATTCGTTTAACGTCGGCACCACCGTTTCAATACGCATTTTCAATGCGTTTTTATCAATTTTTTACATACTGGCGATCGTACCATACAATCATCAACTTGTCAAGGTATTTTCAGACAATTCCTTAGCAGTTGAATTTGTTGTATCATCAGTCCGTAATGACTTCCCGGTGGATTTGCCTGTATTTTTTCGGAGAGTGGTGATGTATTTATAGAGGCCCCGTAAAATTATCAGACATGATGTAAAAATAGACAAAATAAGTATTTATGTCGTTATCAAATTTCTCAAAATTCATTTTTCAAAATTTCATCAAAAACAACACGTTATGCGGTTGGTCCGCTACGTAATCTATAAATACATCACCGGTCTTTTCTACTCGAACCGGTGAAATTTTCCGCGAAAACAGAGGGAGACCTCGTCGGCCTGTCACCAAACACCGTCCCGACATTTCAGGTGTTGTCTGGAGACAACCGGAATAACAATCGTAATGATTAATAAGATTATGTTTTTAGTATCATATAAAAATCACAAAAAGGAAAGATATTAGCGTGTTTAGGTTTTATACATAAAATAAACAGAATAAAATACCGATTCATTAGGCCAACGGGATGCTCATCCGGAAAAATAGACTGTTTCACTGGAATCGGCTGAATTTTATGACAACGCAACGGACACACAACAATCGTATTAAGAGGAGTTTAATGAAGAGATTTCTGCCACACAATGGGTTTGCTGTCTTGCTAATGTTTGTGATTCTGATCATCGCTCCGTCGTTATGTTTTACGGCGGCTTTTCCGGAAGGAATGCCGGACTTTTCCAAGGAGCCGCCTCCGTCCAAGGCACCGCTTCTTGCCGTCACAATGTACGACTACTGTTACAGTAAAACGATGGATTATCATTTCGATTCTACTCCGCCGAAAGATTCCAATACGATGGCGGCTTCGAAAAACAAGGCAAAATCAGAAAACAGTCCAATAGAGCAAAATAAGGAAACAGGCGATTTTGAAAAGGATTTTGCGAACCTTTTGCCTTCACTTCCGATACTTAATACTTCTAAAACACCAAAAACGGCTCAAAAATCGAATCTGGCGGAAAAAGGGAAAAAAGGGAGGAAATCAGAACCGTTGGAAGAAGAAACGGAACTTCCGAAAGAGGATGTTCTCACGGCAATGGAGCAGAGCATCGAAAAGAAAGATAAGCCGCAACTCATTACAGCAAAGCCCTTTGAGAAAATCGCTCTCCATAGGTTTTCCGGCACGGCGGTGGATGGAATCTATCAGGAAAACGCCGAGCCGTCGGAGGAAAGGGTTGACGAAACGGGAAACACGGAAACAGAATCCCAGGATCTCATTCCCTGACATGAATCTCTCAATGATTCCCGCTGCCGGCGGACGATCGGAAAATGCCGCGAGGGACAAAAAATCGGCAAGAGAGGTCTTTGGCATTGGCCGAATCCATTCATGATTGCTTTTTGCGGCAAAACGGATATAATCAGGGCTGTTTTTCATGACAGTCCTTAATTTTATTTCTCCTGACGACTCGCATTTTATGGCAAAATCCGTTACCTACAAAGACGCCGGGGTCAATCTTGATATTTACGCCGATTCCATGTCGCGGCTCCCGAAACTGGTGAAAAGCACGTTTTCCCCGCGGGTCATGCGGCTCGACGGCGGGTTCGCCGGATTGTTCCGGCTTCAGGAGGAGGGGAAAAAGTATAACGACCCTGTTCTCATCAGTTGTACCGACGGCGTCGGAACCAAGCTGAAAGTCGCCTGTGCCGCAAACAAGCATGACACCGTAGGGATTGATCTGGTCGCGATGAGTGTGAATGACGCCGTCTGCTGCGGTGCGGAGCCGCTTTTCTTCCTTGATTACGTCGCGATGCCGAAAGACGACCCGGAATTGCTCGAAATGATTGTCAAGGGAATCGCGGAAGGGTGTCTCGAATCTTCCGCCGCACTTTTAGGGGGCGAAACGGCGATTCTGCCCGGAATTTATCAGGCCGGCGATTATGATTTGGCCGGATTTTGCGTCGGCGTGGCGGAACGGAAAAACATTATTGACGGTAAGACGATTCGTTCCGGTGACCGCTTATTGGGAATGGCGTCAAGCGGACTGCACTCCAACGGTTACAGTCTTGTGCGGAAAATCGTATTTGAAAGGGCGGGATGGACAGGCACGGAGTTTGTCCCGCAGCTCGGACGGACGGTTTTTGAAGAGCTTCTGGTTCCGACGCGGATTTATGTCAGGCCGGTCCGCCGGCTTTTACAGAAATTCGGTCCGAACGAGGGGATTCATGGGATCGCTCACATCACCGGCGGCGGACTCGAAGAGAATCTGAGCCGGATTCTGCCGGAAGGGACGCATTTGCAAATCACGCCGGAATCCTGGCCGGTTCCGGCGGTTTTTTCGTGGCTTCAACAGCTTGGAAATGTCGATCCGAAGGAAATGGCCCGCGTGTTCAACATGGGAATCGGTCTGGTGCTGGTACTGAATCCTGATGTGTTCGAGGATGTTCAAAAAGAATGTTCCGAAATGCCGCTGGAAACATTCGACATCGGGACGATTGTTTAGAATACATTCTTCCACAACCGGGAGGACGGCATCAGGGTAACTTCTCCTGTTGTCTTTATTAGAAATCAAGAGAGTGGTGACTCAAATAGAGGTAGCGTAGTACGCTGCACCGCCAACGCCCTCGCGTTGGCCGCCCGCCGCGGCGTCGCGGCCCGCCTGATACGACTCGCTTCCGGCGCACACGACGGCGCCGTCGATGTTTTCCATAATGGGTTCCTTTCATAAAAGGATTGTTAAAGTTGTTTTTAAAATTGGGTTAATAGTTGTTTGTCCCACACGAGACTCTCAGTAGCCGAAAAGTGCTTTCTGTCTTTCCATTTCTTCATATTGTTTCAATAACGATTCGGCGTCTTTATCGCCTTGTTCTGCGGCACGGGAAAGCAAGACGAGTCCCTCTGCTTCATATCCTCTCTTTCCCACCAGGTATCCGCCTAACATACTGATTGCAGGGAGATATTTCTGGTAAACTGCCATGCGGAGCCATTGGATCGCTTCTTCCTCATTTCCCTCGACGAGGCAAATGGTTCCTAACAAATGCTGGGACTTAGCATGTCCCAGCTCCGCTGCCTCACGAATCAATTGAGCACCTTTTTCCATATCTCTCGGGACACCTTCACCTTTGACATAATGAAGTCCGCGCTCGTAGAGGTCTTGAGTGCTTTGAGACTCTATCATCTCTGCCGTCTCTTCTACTGTCTTCGAAGATGTTCCCGTTTTCCCGCAGCCGGACATCATCAGAATCATGCCGGAGAAAACGACGGTGAAAAAGACGAACCTAAAATTTGTCATACACGTTAAAACTTTTTTCATTGTCTGGTTCCTTTCATAAAAGGATTGTTAAAGTTTAGCGAAACGGAAAAACGCTTTCCGTTTCGTTTTTGTTAGGGGATTTTGAAATCCCGAAGTTGTCAAAATATTGCAGCCGCGGCAGCGTGGCACGTTGGATCGCACTTGCCTCCCGGCTGCGCGGTCGGCATGCTCACGCTCACTGCGTTCGGTTCGCTTTCCGTTGGACAATCTTTCCAGCCGCTTGCGATATGCGGTGAAGCGGCACGCTTCCCGGCTCAAACTTCCGTTTCGGATGTTCTTCGTTTTTTTCCGGGGAAACGTTTTTTGAGTTCCTCATAAATCGCTTTCGCCCCGGGGACATCATTGGATGCCGCTTGTTTGACGGCGTTGTAAAACACAAGTGCCGCCTGATACGATTCACTTCCGGCGCACATGGCGGTGTCGTCGATGTTTTCCTGCAATTGCGTTGCCGTGTTGAGGAGCGTCCAAAGCCCGTGCGCGTCGGCAAAATCAATGTCGAACAGATACATGTCGAGATATTGCGGGCAAAGGGTCGGATTCTGCCGCGCGAACTCGTAAGCCTTTTCGACAAAACTGAGCGTCTTTTCGCCCATCTTCGGCAGCGAGTGACGTTCCGCCGGTGTTAACGGAGTGACATACGGATGAAGCATCGCCAGCGCTTCACTGATTTTCAATTGCACCTGCCCGATCACCGCCGGCGGGACCGCTTGAACATGTTTGTTTTCCATAATGGGTTCCTTTCATAAAAGGATTGTTAAAGTTAAAAGAAACGGAAAAACGCTTTCCGTCTCAAATAGTAAGGAGTGTTTGTTATTCAATCTCACTTCCCGATTTGCCTCCGGCATCACGGAGAACCTTTTTGATTTCGTCCGTTTTGGCATAATCAAGCGGCGTGTTGCCATAATTATTTTTTGCGTTGACATCCGCTCTATGGTCAATCAGGTATTTGACTGTGTCCAAATGTCCTCTAACGGCAGCAAAGATAAGCGGCGTGTTGCCTTCTTCAAATTTCACGTTGACATCCGCACCATGGTCAATCAGGTATTTGACTACGTCCAAATGTCCTTTATTGGCAGCAAAGGTAAGCGGCGTCCAGCCATCATTATTATATTTCACGTTGACATCCGCTCCATGGTCAATCAGGTATTTGACTGTGTCTAAACGTCCTTCACTGGCAGCATCGTTAAGCTGTATTGCTATATCCTTATTTTTTGGCTTTTTAAAAACAATAATGGCAACTATAACTATAACTGCTGTGCAGAAGATCACAGTAGCAGCAGTATCACCAACAGCATTAAGAAGACAAATATAGAGAGAACCAATAAAACCAACACCCACAATAAAACAAATAATATTACCAATGCCTTCAGCCAATTTATTAACAAACTCTTTCACCGGACGGAGACGTTCACCCGGTGTCGTCTCGTTATACCGTTTATCGTAGGCACTTTTTTTCATGGTCAGGTAAATGATCCCCTCAATCCAGCAGGAGAGAGACAATAAAGACAACAAACCCAAAAGAA
>JAISQK010000048.1 GCA_031274255.1 Planctomycetaceae bacterium
TCCATTGGGAGGTTGAGGGGAAACGTCGTAGGATTCGAGGAATCCAATAGTAGGAACAATTTCTTCCTTAGGACATTAAGGGGATGTCTCCGACGGCCAACGCGAGGGCGTTGGATCCCTGCCGCGGGCCGCGGCGGGCGGAGGGAGCTACCGCTCCGAAAACCACGAACCCGCTCGCGTTGCTCACTGGAGTCCGCGAGCGGAACAAAAAGGAATGTAGTTGGAAAAGATTGTCCATCAGATGCCGACCGCGCAGCCGGGAGGCAAGTGCGGGTGCAGCGTGCCACGTTGCCGCTCTAGCGCATGGCCTGCCGGGGACGCTGTTTCGGGGTTTCGATGGGAACCGGCTGCGGAAGAAGCGGAATGCCTATGATGGATTTCACCAGATAAGCGGACTCTCCCGCCGTGAAATCGGCTCTTTCATTCGGTTGACCGCTGAATGTCTTGATGATTCGGGCAATTTCGTCAGTGTAGTTGGTAAAACCGTCCGAAAGCGGCTCGCCAAGATAGTTGAACTCGCCGACGGTCACGATACTGGCGGAGCGGTCATGAAACGTAAAGGCCGTGTAACCTTTTTGACGCAGTGCCTCACAAAGTTTTTCCGCATCGACACCGGCCTGTTCCAGCTTGCTTTCCATTTCTTTTTTGCCGCTCTCAATTTCCTCAATTTCACTCGGTCTGACGTACATTTTTCCCGTAAACTGGGCCACCATGATGGTGTACTTTCCGCGGCACCGCAAAACACTGTAGGGCGTGTCGGAATTCAAGCTGACGACAAAATCATCCAGGAACTGTTTGTCACGAACAAAGTAGTCTTTCGGAAGAATCGGGTTTGGAGTTTTGAGTGCGCATGACAACGGGGCCGTATTGTCATTTCCATACTCGCGGCGTGCTTCCATGCGGAAACTTTTCACCGTTTCACCGACACTGCCGTTTGACATCAAACCGGATTCCGAACCGCGTTTGAGACATTCCGGACTGACGGCGCCTGATTTGATCCGTTTAAGGGTGTCGTTGATGTCATTATCGCTGATACTCTGAAAATCACCGACCAGAACAGCCCAGTCACGGGTCACGTTTCCGGTTTGAAACTGCTTTTTCGGGGCGTATTGATCCCTCTTCATATCCTCGAACAGATCAACATCTTTCGTGTGATCAAAGACCTGCTCATGGATGTAGGCGCGAAGTTTATACCGTTTCCGCAGTTCATAGGAAAGCTCCATCGCGCGGCTCTTGGCATCGTCGCCGGAGAATGTCATGGCACAAATCATCCACGGACCATTCAGCTCATTGAGCGTGTATTCCTTGTTCGGGTCAGCTTCGACCGTTTCCTTTCCCCGAAAAAAACCGGTCACAAAACGGATCGGGTTGGCGGCACTCACGATCGACACTCCCAACAGGCAGACAAAACCTGTCGCCATCAACAAACGAACGGATTTTCGCATAATTTTTCACTCCTTCGGCTTCATGACTTTGCAGATGCCATTTGACAAGAATATTTCACAATCTACGGGTAATATCGAATGCAACAGAAAGAATATTTAAGAAAAATTTAACGATTTTACCAAAGACACGAATTCAGCATAAAGGGGTAAAAAACGAAAAGACAACAAATATTGCGACGTGACACGTTTTTGATGTTATTTTTAAGAAAAGAAATCATCAATATTACAGGCAACATTTTGAGATGCGTATCATCCTCGTTGATAATTCATTGGAAAGCGGCCGGATCATTGTGGAATCGCTCGCTCCTGAACATCAGATTCAACAAATGATGTCTTCGGAAGAGTGTTTTCGCAAAATGGTGGCGTTTTCCCCCGATATCGTGATCGTCAATGATCTTTTGGAAGATATGCCCGTACTTGATTTTTGTCAGCGTATCAAAGGGTCGCCTTTGGGGGATTTTGCAACGATTCTTGTGATCAGCTCGCAAAAAAATGTAGAATCCCGCATCCAGTATTATGATGCCGGTGCGGACGACTATATTATCCAGCCGATTCACCACAACGAATTGCGGGCGAAAATTCAGGCACTTGGCCGCAACCGGAACCAGCTCGAAAAGCTCTGGCTTGCCCACTTTTACGCCAATCAGCAGTACGACCGCATGAAAGAACTGGTGCAGAAGAAGTCGGAGGAAATCGAAGCAACGCGGAACATGACCGTTTTCGTCATTGCCAAACTCGCGGAATCCCGTGCCACCGGTCAGGGGCAGCATCTGGAACGTATCCGTGATTACAGTCAGATTCTCGGGGAAGAACTCTACCGCCGGGGAACATTCCCGGAAATTGAACGGAATTTTCTGGTCGATCTTTATAACGCCAGTCCGCTTCACGATTTGGGAAAAGTCGCCATTCCGGATCACATCCTCCTCAAGGAAGGCCCGCTCACCGCGGAAGAGTTCAACATCATGAAGCAGCACAGCGTGATCGGGGCGGAAACGCTTCAGCTCGCGATGCAGCAAAGCGGTTACAGCAGTTTCCTTGCGATGTCCATCGACATTGCCCGACATCATCATGAGCGGTTCGACGGTCAGGGATACCCCGACGGTCTTGCCGGACTGGACATTCCGCTTGCGGCACAGATTGTTTCCGTGGTTGATGTTTTTGACGCACTGACATCACAACGGGTTTATAAAAAGGCCATCGCGCCGGACGCCGTAAAAATCATGATCGAACAGGACACCGGACGGCGTTTCAATCCGGCGATTGTCCGGGCGTTCACCAAACGGTTCAACGACTTCATGGACATTTACGTTTCTCACAGAGACGCTCCCGCCGAACCGGTACTCACCGAGGAACTCGCCACGGAATGGTGGTGAGTTCATACCGGCACTTACGGCACGCGGCCACTCCCGGTCTCTCAT
The DNA here is from genome assembly GCA_031274255.1 of Planctomycetaceae bacterium. Lineage (GTDB taxonomy): Bacteria > Planctomycetota > Planctomycetia > Pirellulales > Thermoguttaceae > WRMR01. The sequence goes on from JAISQK010000048.1 coordinate 2,864, forward strand.
TCTTTGACATCAAACACACCGGAACCGAACGCGGTCTGGTCGTTCCTCTGCCGTTCCTGCGGAGTCTTGGGGGCAGCGTCGTCCTTTTTGTGAGGGCCTTGCATTTTATGATTCTGATCGGTGTGAACAACATTAAATGAGGAAGAGGCTTGTTCATATTCAAAGTCTTCTTCATTGTAATCGTCATACGAAGAAACATAACCAGGCGACAAGGCTTTGATCTTTTCCTCTTCAAACGATTTGATCACGGCCGCCTGAATCTGTTCCCGGCAAGCGGAATTGATCGGATGGGCAATGTCGGCATAGAGCTTGGTGCGGCCTGCATCATAGTGCTGAACCGCCGGAGCGGAAAGTTTTGCGCCGCATTGGTTACAGTAATTGGCTCTGATGTGGTTTTTCACACGGCACCGCGGACAATGTCCGGTAAGTTTCCTGCTCGGCATCGCGACAAACGGACCATTCGGACCATCAATGATTTTCAAGTCTCTGATGACAAAACAACCGTCAAAGGTGATCGAGCAAAATGCTTTCAGACGGTCGCCGGGATCGTCTGTGAGTTTGATACGTACTTCTGTGATTTCCATCTCGGTTTCTCCTTTTCAAAACTCGTAAACACAAATTTGTTCCAGTCAATGTTGTATGCCGGAGAAAATTCCCTTGAAGGAACAAAACTTCTTACGAAGTCGTCGCCGGCATCATTCGTCTTTCCTGTTCCAACGGAAAAGAAAGCGTCTGTGTAACAAAAACATCTCCAAGCTGAAGACTATATAATCCCGCTGCAACATGACAGGCGTGACGGTGATTCCTGCAGATTCCAAAGCAGGCGGTTCCGCTTCCCGTCATCATGACACCCAGGCAATCCCTTTTTGCCAGCGCACTTTTAATGACTTCCAATTTCGGACACATTGTCCGTGCCGCCGTTTCCAAACGGTTGAACAATCCTGCGGCAATCCGCCGGATGTTCGCTGTTTTCAGGGCGTGGATCAATTGATCCGGGTTTTTTTTCTTCACCTGAATCCCTACATCATCAAGACGTAAAAAAGCCTCTTTTGTTACAATTCCTTCGGGAGGTTTCACGATCACAAGGTCAAGGGGGATTTCCGTCCGGATCGGTGTAATTCTTTCTCCCCGTCCTTCTCCCAACGACATGCCGGGAACAAAAAACAGCGGAACATCACTTCCGATTTCCGCTCCGAGCGACATCATTTCCGTCGTGGAAAGTCCGAGTTTCCAAGCTTTGTTCGCCAGCATGATTGCCGTGGCCGCGTCACTGGAACCGCCTCCGAGTCCCGCCTGAACGGGAATCCGTTTGGTCAATGTGATGTCGGCACTGGACTTCACTTGATACGTCTCACGTACCAGACGAACCGCCCGCATGACCAGGTTGGTCTCATCGACAGGAATTTCCGTTCGAAGGGTTCTGTTGGTTTCCATCGGACGGCGAAAACCGTTCTCTATCGAAAAATGAAGGCTGCCTGAAGGTTTCGGCAAAAAAACCATTGTGTCCTGTAATGAAATCAGTCCGCACACGGAAAAAACGTCATGGAAGTGATCCGAACGTTTTTCCAGAACTTCAAAAAACAAATTGATTTTTGCCGGAGCGGAACCTTTCCATTTTTGCGGTGTGAAACTCATTTGTAAAACCTGACTTCCGGTTTGCCGGTCACGGATCCGTCACAAAGTGGCAAGCTCATTATACCATTGTGAAAACGGATTGGGAACTCTTTCACAAAAAGAGAGAGTTTTTTTCTCAAACAGAGCGTTACCAACAGTATTTTTTGTGAAACTTCATTATTCTACCAAAAGATAACTGTTTTTGTCAAGCTATACCTTACAACGGCATTAAGTGACTTTTTTAAGGTTTTGGAAATTGAGTTTCATGAGAGTGTTGAGTTCGGATTGATAATCGGTTTCGACACGGCTCAGGCAATGATTGATGTCCGAAGTGAACTCATCGAAGGTTTCGTAGTAAATATTGTCCAGACACTTCTTCTTGACCAATTTCCATAACCGTTCCATCCAATTCAAATTCGGAGAATAACTC
>JAISQK010000051.1 GCA_031274255.1 Planctomycetaceae bacterium
TCCATTGGGAGGTTGAGGGGAAACGTCGTAGGATTCGAGGAATCCAATAGTAGGAACAATTTCTTCCTTAGGACATTAAGGGGATGTCTCCGACGGCCAACGCGAGGGCGTTGGATCCCGGTAGGCTCCCAGCACCTTCGGTGCGGTCGCCCTCATATAGAAAACGTTTCTTTCCATTGGAAGCCGAACGCGAAGCCGTGAGGCAAGTGCGATCCAACGCCCGTGCGTTGGTCTTGACTTGGCGGCGGTTTCATGTCAGAATTTTGGGACATCTGACATCGACACAACCGAAAGAAAGCAAATCCATGACAAAACAGATTCAGGTCTTCGGCACCGGCTGCCGTCAATGTGAACGTCTTGCGGAAAATGTACGTCTTGCGGCGGAAAAATGCGGCGAAGACTACTCCCTGGAAAAAGTCTCCGACATCGCCGAAATCGTGAGGAGGGACATCCTCAGTACGCCGGCGCTTGCGGTGAACGGCCGAATCCTTTGTTCCGGCTGCGTTCCTTCCGTGGAGGAAATCGTTCGGATGCTTTCCTGAACCTGACCGTGGAAAGCGGACACAAGAGGCAAGAAGACCAAGTCACAAAGAAAACAATTCCGTCATCATAGAAATCATTATCTCCGAGAGAAAAACATGTCGCAAGAAGTTCGTTATTTTGTGTTCGATATTGAAAGTGCCGCCGACCCTGAGCTTGTGGCCAAACTCCGTTACCCGTCGGAAGAGCTTACTCCGCAAGAGGCGGTCCGCAAATACCGTGACGAACTGATAGAACAGACCGGCGGCGACTTCATTCCCTACTCGTTTCAGCTTCCTGTGTCCCTCGCGATTGCTAAAGTGAGTTCTGATTTCCGGCTGACCGACATGGTGACACTTGATGAACCGAACTTTCGTCCGCATGTCATCACCGAAAAATTCTGGCGCGGCTGGCAGGCGTACAATCAGCCGACCCTGGTGACATTCAACGGCCGCGGATTTGACGTTCCGCTTCTGGAACTTGCGGCGTTCCGTTACGGAATCGCGATTCCGCACTGGTTCAATCTGCGTGCCAAAACGTATGAACAGCCGCGAAACCGTTACAATCAAAATGCGCATTTGGACCTTTGCGACATCCTCACCAACTTCGGAGCGGCACGGGTCAGCGGCGGACTGAATCTTATGGCCAACCTCATTGGAAAGCCGGGGAAAATGGACACGCAAGGCAGTATGGTTCAAGACCTTTACGAACAGGGGGAACTGGAGCGGATCAACAACTATTGCCGATGCGACGTGCTGGACACTTATTTCGTCTTTCTCCGCGTGGCGGTGCTGACGGGAATGATTTCGCTTGAGCAGGAACAAACACGTGTCGCGGAAACCAAGTCGTGGCTCGAACAGCGGCAGGAAACTCCGGCTTACAAAATGTATCTGGAAAACTGGGGCGGATGGACATCTCCCTGGAACGATTGACCGGAAGAATCGGCAGCGTACGGACCGCATGAAACGAGAACCAACATGATTTTTTTTCAAAAGCATTTGCCGGCTCTGGATTTTCTGGAAGACCTGGAACAGTTCATTCCGTTCCGTACAGACATCCTTCTGGAGCGAATGCTTCCGCAGCTTGACGCATCAGACCGCCCTGCGTTCCGGTCTCTGCGGCGGCTGCTTGCCGACCGGTTTCATTATGAATATCATGTTGTTCTGGAGTCACTGAAAAATGACTTCGTGCCGTTCGACCCGGACCGTGAAACGCTTGCCGAACCGGACTATTCCCGCGAGGAACTTCAGACGAGACGGACGAGACTGTCGACCTCACTGCGGGACATCCTGCAGACCGGAAATTACCGGGAACTGACACCGGAACAACTCACGGAGTGTCTCAGGATGCAGCCAGTCGGCGGACTTTCCGTCCATGTCGATACACGGGATTTCGACGGGTTTCACGTGTATTACCGCGGCATCCGCAAGCGTCAGGAGACTGCGGGAAAGTATTTTTTCTTCAGAAAGCGGAATCGCAGTATGATGTTCCTCAACCGTGTTTTTGTGATCGCAAAGTTCAAGGAGGAACACGGCGGTCAGGTGCTGATTAAAATGTTCAAGGATGTCGCGGTGGAGAACATCAAGATCATCGCCCCGAAAGTCCGCCTCGGAATGCCTGTGTTTGACAGACTCAAAATCGGCGGCAGTGTGATCGGGTCGCTGATCGCTCCGGTTTCCAAGCTGATTTTCGCGTTTACGCTTTCATGGGTTTACTTTTTTGTGATTCTCGGCGGACTTCTTCTTGCGGCCTTCAAGGGAATGATGAGTTTTCTGAACTCGCGTAACAAGTATATGCAGCGTTTTTCCAGCAGTTTGTACTATCGGAATCTTTCGAACAACAATGCGGCGATCACCACGCTTCTCGACGCGGCGGAAAATCAGGAACTGAAAGAGATGCTGCTGGGATATTTCCTTCTCTACCTTCATCGTGAACGGACGATGACCATGCAGGAACTCGACGCGGCAGTGGAACAGTGGATTGCCGTTCAATTTGGACACAGACTCAACTTCGAGGTGGACGATGCCGTACGGAAACTTGTGCAAAAAGGAATAGTCTCCGTTTCGCGGGAAATCTCGCACTCCTCGGATTCCGCGGACGGTCACGAGGTTTATCAGGCGTTGGGACTCGCAGAGTCGCTGCGGCGATTGGATACGGACTGGGATCACTTCAACAATTACAATCATTGCAGTCAGGATAAAGTCTGAACGTGTCCGCTGAATTTCCGCCAAAATCAGACATGCGGAATTTGAGAGTGGTGATACAAATCGAGATATGTCCGGATAGTGTACTCAATTATGACATCGTGACACACAAAAGAGAGCGTATCCCCTAATTACTTAATTACTTAGAAGATAGTTATACTGATGACACTTGAAATTTTTGTTTTTGCAAAGGCGGAAATACCGTATTTCTATGGTCTAAATAAGTTTAAAAACCAAATTTTCAAGTACAAATGGTATATTTTAATTTTGTGGAAATTTTCGACGAGCCGGGGAGCGTAGTTCTTCCGTCCCTTTCTTTCGACAACGAAAGAAACTCTTACACGCCTCTGTCAATTTTGAAAACGTATCATAATAGCGATTGTTCCGAACCTTCTCATTAAAAAACTTCCAACACCGTTCCATCAAGTTGAGATTCGGACT
>JAISQK010000059.1 GCA_031274255.1 Planctomycetaceae bacterium
ATTCTCTTTTGCAGCCCCCCAATTCTCTTTTGTTCCGGTACAATTCCCCTTTGCCAAGTGTCTTTTCACTCTGTTGGGTGGAAAAAGGCCGCGATTCCGTCACAACCGGCTCAAATCGCCCCCAAAAAAGTCGCAACTTTGAAAAAATCAGCACAAATTCTCTCGTCGGAAGCCGGAAACTATCACTCGGAACCAAGATTCCCTCTCGGAAACCCTGAATCGAACACCGGAAGGACAAAATTTGTGTCCTGATGTTCAGGAAAAATGCCTCCGGCGGGCCGCGACGCCGCGGCGGGCGGTAGCCTCCCAACACCTTCGGTGTGGTCGGCATCAGTTGGAAAAATCTTTCCAACTTGAAGCCGAAGGCATATGCTGGATGCCCCGTCACGTTGCTCACTGGAATCAATAGACGGAAAAACGGGAAAAGGATGACAATGAACGCCGACCACACAAGTGGTTGGAAAAATGTTCCATTGAAAGCGAACCGAACGCAGTGAGCGTGAGCAAACCGCCCTTCGCGTCTCGCCGACCGTCCGCACGCTGCCAGTGGCCGGGGGCCATTGCATTGCGGACAAGAACAATATATCATAAGTAACTTAAGGGGGAGGGGCGACTCGTCCTGAAGGGGCTGTCCCAATGATTTTGTATTTCTTCCTTTATGTTTTATTGAGCCGTCTTAATTTGTTATGAATTTCTGCCCGACATTTGCCCAAACTGTCCCCAAAATCCTGCATACTCGTGTGGAAATCCTCGAAAACGTCGCGGTTGCCGAACGAACGTACCGGCTTCGGTTCCGCGTTCCCGGATTTTCGGACATTTTCACTCCCGGCCAATTCGTCATGTTGCGTCTCACGGACACGGCGGACCCGCTTCTGGGACGGCCTCTCGCGGTTTATCGGTCAGACCGCAAGACCGATGATGTCGAAGCGGTGTATCTTGTCGTCGGAAAAATGACGGCAAAACTTGCTCAACTTCCGCAAAAGACGCCGCTCACCGTTTGGGGACCGCTCGGCAATGGTTTTCAGATTCCCGAAACGGAAAATCTCATCATGGTGGCGGGCGGAATTGGTCAAACACCGTTCCTCACACTGGCGGAAGAGGCGAGAAAATATTGCAAAAAAGTGACGTTGTTATTTGGTGCGAAATCCCAAAGCCGGATCTGTTGCATGGAGGATTTTCTGGCGTTAGGGGTCGAGGTTCAGATTGCCACAGAGGATGGTTCTGCCGGTCATCACGGATTCGTCACGGATCTGATGACGCCATGGGAACGCGGGAAAACCGTGATTGTGAGTTGCGGCCCGCGTCCGATGCTTCAGGCGGTGTACCGAAAAGCTGTCGAACTGGGAAATCTTCCCTGTTTTGTCTCACTGGAATCTCCGATGGCGTGCGGATTGGGGATTTGTTACAGTTGTGTGGTGGAGTACAAAAAAGATAACGGAACCAATGATTACGTGAGAACTTGTGTTGACGGTCCCGTCTTCGACGCTTATCGACTCGTATGGTGAAGCTCTGAAGGCTCGCATGTGTGTCTTGTTTGTCCGTTATTGCCGTCCCGTGAGGTTCAGCATTCTTTTGAGCGGACCGGGCTTAGGTTCCGACTGCTCCTGGAGTTTCAAAAGCGTGTCCCGCTTGACACCGAGCGTTCCGCTGTGGAGAGAACCTTCCACACGAAGCTTCAAAAGCTGATCCCCCGCGCCGCCTACGATGTCACTGAGCAGCGGAATCTGCGACTGACTGTTTCCGAGCCGCACTCCAAGGGAAAGGCTGACATTGGTGGTGTCGAGATTCATATCCCCTTGACCTGTGAGGCTGATTAAAGTTCCGTCGAGTGAAATGGGGTCGAGCGAAGCCTTGTTCCCCTGAATCTGGAAGGTGACGTCACATGATGTAATGCCGTTTTGGTCTTTTTCCGTCTTCAGTCTGAGGTATTTTGCCAGCTCCTGCATGATCGGAAATTGGTAGAGATTCGCCTCTCTGATTTGAAGTTTACCGTTTCCCTTCACCGTGTCGCGGCTTTTTCCTTCGCCGGAAATGGATGCCGTCGCGGAAAGTTTGCCGACTCCTTTATTCTGCGTCATCATTTGCATGGACGCGGTTTCCATGTCAAGGTTGTTAAGCTGCATATCAAACCGGTAAGCAATCGCCGGAGAAAGAAAAACATTGCCGTCCGCCAAAAAAATACCGCCGAAGAGATTGCCGGTCATTGATCTCAACGGAACCATCGCCGGAGAATTTACGGAATTCCTTGCGGAGAGCGGATTCGTTTCCTGATGGTTGATGACGCCGTTGAACGTATAAACCGGCGGCATCATCGGCGGCGGTGTTCCCTGACTCGGAACAAAAGAGACCTGTTCCGTCAAAGGATTCCGTGAGAACTGCGGAATCGGCAGGTCGAGAAACCCTTCCAGCGAAAGTTGTCCCTGGACACAGCTTTGAGGAATTCTTGCGTCACGGCCAAGACTCAGCCGTTGGTCGTAAAAGCAGAACGGCCCGTGAATGTCCGTTATCGGAAAACCTTCGTAGTTGCAGGCGTCGAGTTCGATTTCTCCGAGAATGAGGTGGTCAATGCCGGTGTTGCGTCCGAGAAGATGGACTTTTCCGTAAATGTCGGAAACCGGAATGTTTCCCAGCGACACTTTATTCTGAAGCAGTACCACACCGATGTTCCATGCGGTCTGAACAGGGGCCTGCGGCTGGGAACCGCGGCGGAAGAGCATTTCCCCCTGAATCGCGACCGATTCCTGAATGTTCAGTTGACTGATAATCTCACGCAGGTCGGACGGAATCGCGGAAAGGAGGTTTTTTTCGTGATAAACCTGTTCCGCCAGCATTTTCTTCAGGACAATCGCGCAGCTTCCCTCCGGGGAAAAGTGTCCCGTAAGACTGCCGGAAACACGAGTGTCGTTGTTTTGTCCGCTGAAGTGATCCACTTGAATCTCGCCGTCACGGTAGTGGACCTTCGCACGGACATTTTCCAGCCGGTACGGGAAACAGTCCGGCTTGACCGATGTGTTTTCCGGATGAGGAAACTCCGCGTCAAACGAAACACTCAGCGTATTCCGTCCGGTGTGGTAAAGGATTTCGACATCGGAAAAATCCGCCGTTCCCTTGAGGTTCAGACCGGCAATCATTTCCCGCTGATTCTCGTTGAGAATCGCATCCGTAAGTGTCGTGCCGACATCCAGTTCACCGGCGTCAAGCGAAAGACGGAATTCGTATTCTTCCGGCTGCACCGCTAAAAGATGTCCTTTACCAAAAATGTGCGCCGAGCCGTGCCGGGCGTTCATGTCACGGAAATACCATGCGTTTTCCCGCATTTCAATGACTCCCTTCACTTGGGAGAGCCGCAGCGGAAATTTGTCGTACTGAATACTGCAATTTTCTTCCGGGGCGATCTGAAGAAATGTTTGAAACGGTGCTCCGCCGCCCGGCAGTGTCAGTTGGAAAAACGCGGTGAACATGCCGTTGGCCTGCAGTGACCGGATGGCGGATTTCGCCGTCTCATGCGGAATCGCTTTCATCAGCTTTTCGTCTATCGGCACGGAATTGGCGACAATGGTGATTTGTCCCTGCGGACTGCTGTTGATTTGAAGAACTTTTCCTGTCAGCGTGACATTGTTCTTTTCCTTTTGCGTCTTTAAATCCAGTGTCAGCGTGTCCTCCGGCGTCACGGTGATGGTTCCCCGGAAATGATCCTGCTGATAAGGAAATTTCTCGTAGGAAACATTGAGTTCATGAAACCGGCAGTCCACCTCTTGCGGATTCCAATGGGTGCCGTCAAACTGAAGCGTCGAGGTCAGGTCGGCCGTGCCGCTGTACTGGAACATTTGCAGAAACGTGATAACCTTTTCCGGCAAATACATTCCAAGCGACTCGATAAACTCATTGTTGAACGCCAACTCCCTGACGCGGCTCTGAAACACCGCCTCACGCACCGGATAGAGTCCGTTTTGACGCCACACCGCCGCCAGTGAAGTGGCGCCGCTGATGGCGTGAATGTTGGTTGCCTGAAAAGAATCTTCCGTCATTTGAAAATCGGCGGAAATTTCCGTAACCGGGCCCTTGACGTGAATCGGGAGACTGAGACGGCCTTCATACATCCGTCCGTGTCCCTGAAGAAAAACTCCCCATGGAGCCTGTGTCAGACGGGCGGTGTCCCGTCCGAGCGTGAACTGATAATCCCATTTCGCACTGAAGGATTTGAGGGTCTGCGTTAATTGTCCGTCGTCCCATTCCGCGAGCTGTTCAAACTCCGGCGACCAGCGGAACTCCTGAATATCGCCGTGAAAAAGGAAATCTTTCGTGTTTTCGTCGAAAAAGCCGCTGAATGTCAACTGCCGCACCAAAGCATTACTCATGGAACCGGTCATTGTCCAGAATGGCGACGGCTTTTTTTCCCTATTCGGCGAAGGATAATTCGGCGGCAGCACAGACAAATGGCCTCCGGAAAAAAGAATCGGAGCAAAATTTTCCTTCCGAAGATCGTGATAAACAAGCGAGGCGTCCCGAAAATCAATTGGAATTTTAAGATGCTTTTCTTTCTGAACCGGTGTCAAACATTTCCCGCCCCATAGCTTTCCATTTTCGTCGAGGGTCAGGTGAATTTTGGACTTTTTGATTTCCAGCTTCTGCGGGACGGCCTCATCCTGAAGATAGGCTTGTACATGAATCGGGACATGGATGAAAATTTCTTCCGCCTCAAGGAGCATCCGTTTGGAACCATGGCCTGTGTCTCCTGAAAACCGCACCCCGCGCAAAACGACCCCTTCCGATTCCTGGAGAAAAATGGAATCGAAATCCACGCTCAAATGAGGAAAGACATCACTGAACTTTTGCGTGACAATATTCCGTAATGTGTTGTTGAAATTCCGATAGACGAAGAATACAACAATAACAGAAACGCATAAAAGCAGCAAAAATCCCCATTTAAGGAAAAACCAGACTGTGCCTGTCCATTTCGTGAAAATGTTCGAGGAATCCCTTCCCTTGTAATGGATTGTTTTCCAAAATCATTACCAACCTAGTAATAAAACATCATTACGGATTATATCAAATTTGCGGACATTTGGTCAAGAGGAATGCGGTAACGTGCCGTAACGGCGGACGGCCCATTCCGGGACAACAACAGTGAAACGTTTTTCAATGATTTCGACCTCAACCGGAAGTTTTCCGCCGGGATCGCCATCCAATTGATAAAAAACTTCAGAATCAGATGTTATCCTGTACTTCTTTGATTGACCTAACTTCACGTCAGGAAGCAATCGGTGCATGGCCCCGCATTGTGCAAAAACGGTGTATTTTAATCCATTGATTATTGAGCCTTTTTGAAACAGACAGTGATCCAATCGCCCATCCGTGCCGTTTGATTGAAGGACAAGCGGAATTCCCCAGCCGTAACGCGGCAAATTGAAAATGAACACCCATTGAGCGGCAATGACCTGTGAATCCTGCGTTTCGATATGAATGCGGGGGTATCGATAAGATAGCAACGATTTGATAATTGGTTTAATATACGAAAAATAGCTGATATGCGCACCTTGTTTTCCTCCCGATTTGTATCGATTTTCACGATAGGCATGGACCTGTTGAACGACATGGGCGTCAAATCCGCAGCCGATCATCACCAAAAACAACCGGTCATTGGCCCGTCCGGCATCAAGATGGAGTACGTGTCCTCCGGCAATGACCTCGGCAAGCCGCTTGGGACTTCGGCCGAGCCGCAAATACTTGGCAATCAGATTTGCGGTTCCTGACGACAAGAGTGTGATCGGGGTCCCCGGAGCAGTCCGATTGACAAGTTCCGCAGCAGTGCCATCCCCTCCAACCCCGACAAGAACCCTAAGTTCACCATTTCGCTGATATCCGGCAACTTTTTCTGAGATTTCCTCCAAGTCCGTCCCCAACTCTGCCTGAAACCCCATTCTGTTAAGCCGATCACGGAGTTCCTCGGCACGAAGCATCGGTGATGTCCGCCCCGCTTTGGGATTAACGGAGATAATCACCTTCTTGGCGTCCGTCGAAATTTTATCCACTCTGTTTAAGTTATTCATTATCAATTATCCGTAAAAAGCAGGACTTCATTTCACTCGTATCGGCTACAATGTAACATTGCCGATGCCGTTTGAAAAGAGTCGGACGAATTTTTCACTGTTGCAAAAAACACTTTGAAGTGCGTCAAAATGAAACAAGCTTATCTTTTTCAAAAAATCGAATATTGGGATGCGGATTTCTGTATTTTTTAACTCGTTATTTTACAATAAGTTATGGCTTTTAAAAATTTTTCTTGGATTGGCATCGAAGTTGCTTAAACTGGTATTACTGGCCCGTGGGGGCTCAACGCAATGTGTGGTAGTGAGTCAATTTGCCCTTACTCGTTATCAAGTTTCCGAGTGAAGCTCGTTGAAGCCCCACTTTTTTGAGTGTTTGCGGTGTGTGTGAAAACATAGAATCAATGACGAGGTTAGGCGAAATACTTCGACCTCATTTCTGAATATCAAGTGTCTCTCCCCCTTGACGAAACCGCATTGGTATAATAGACTCTACAACTCAGTGATTGATAATTGTCATTGTTGTTGATTTTTGTTATGCCAGCGTGGCTCAATTGGCAGAGCACAGCTTTCGTAAAGCTGGGGTTGTGGGTTCAATTCCCACCGCTGGCTCTTCACAAGTCCTTATTTTACAATAACTTACAACTTCTTAAAAATCGCCTGGCATGGCTTGTCTCACTCAAAAAATGTATACTGTATACATTTTTTGAAAGTGTTGACTTTTATATAGATACATGTTATAATGCTTCCTTTGGAAGAATAAGGAGTAGGAATATCATGTCCCTCTGCAAGAAATGCGGCTCAGAACGAGCGGTGAAAAATGGCATGGT
>JAISQK010000070.1 GCA_031274255.1 Planctomycetaceae bacterium
CTTGTCGGACGCATCGTGCTTACTCCTGAAAAAAGGTTGAGGTTTGTGATACAACCATTCTACAGAAAAGAACTTGCGACCGGCAATACCACTTCGGGAAATTACAAACTACTGATTATGAGAAGTACGAAGACTTTTTATCCACATGCAAAGGCTTCTTCCGATGCCGGACGAAGTAACGTGACGAACTGCGATCGCTCCTGGCCGAAAACTTGCTGCGTTACACCATCTGAAAAACGGAATTCCTAGTCGACTCCGGTATAACAGGGCATTCGGACTGGCTGTTTACGCTTCGTAGCACCGTTTCCGGCGACGGACGATCTCGCATCCGTTGACGATTACTCATCCCCACGCAAAACTCGCTTCCGGTGGTGGTCAGCCTTACCGGGTGGGCTCGTCCCATAAGGTTCTCCGAAAGGTTTTCATTATGTTGACTTTACACAACCTCCTCCTTCCTAACGGCTTTAAACTTGACGCAACAACACGTTCACCGCACATCGCAAGTGGTTGGAAAGATGATCCATCGGAAGCCGACCGTCTCGAAGAGGCCGGGAGCAAGTGCGGTGCAGCGTGCCACGCTGCCGGCGCAGCACGGAATTTCTCCGAAAAGCGGAAACTTGCCCTATCCGAAAGGGGATCATTGCTGTACAATAGTCTTTTATCGTGTCGTAACTCTCTTCTTCAGAGCGATAAGCAGAAAACAAGGCAAAAAGTATGGCCGTCAAAAAACTTCACATTATTTATATTGTGCCGTCCCGTTATGATGACGAGGGTTATGTCTATCAGTGGCGCCGCGGTGTCGTGCCGTCCAACACATTGGCGGTTTTGAAAGGGCTGACACAGGAAATGATGTCGCAGTCGCCGTTTCCCGGTGTGGAAACGGTCTTGAGTGCGTTCGATGAGTCGGTGGAGCGGATTCCTTTCAAAAAAATCGTGAAAATCCACCGCCAAAACGGCACTCGTGTGGCGGTGGGGCTGATCGGCGTTCAGACCGGTCAGTTTTCCCGCGCGTCCGACATCGCTCTGAAACTGCGGAAACATGGTATCAACGTCATGATCGGAGGGTTTCATGTCAGCGGGGTTCTCGCTCTGTTCGACGAAATGAGGCCGGAACTTCAACGGCTGCTTGATGCCGGAGTCACGCTGATTCAGGGAGAATCGGAAACACCGGGAGTGATGAAAAATCTCTTTCAGGACGTTATTGACGGAAAACTTCAGCCGATTTACCGTTTTCCGGCAGCACCGTCACTGGAAGGAGCCGCCACGCCTGTCGTAGAGAAAGCGTATCTTGACCATTTTACCGTCTCCTGGGGAACCATCGACACAAGCCGCGGTTGTCCTTACGGCTGCACATTCTGTACCGTCATCAATGTTCAGGGACGCAAGATGCGGTGCCGCAAGGCGGAGTCGGTGTTGGCGATGATTCGGGAAAACCACAAAAACGGGATTACGGCTTTTTTCTTCACAGACGACAATTTTGCACGCAGCAAAATCTGGCGGGAAGTTTTCGACGGTTTGATTGAAATGCGGAAAGAAGGGAAAAAAACCGCTTTCATGATGCAGGTGGACACGCAGGCCTACAAAATTGAGGATTTCGTGGAAAAAGCGAAGGCGGCGGGATGCCGAATGGCGTTTATCGGGATGGAAAGCGTCAATCCCGAGAGTCTCGCGGCGGCGGGAAAGTTGCAAAACAGCGTCGGCGAGTATCGTAAAATGGTCGAGGTTTGGGAAAAGGCCGGGATTCTGGTGCATGTCGGTTACATCATCGGTTTCCCGGCGGATTCGCGGGAGTCTGTCCATCGGGATGTCATTTTTTTACGTGACGAGGTCGGAGTCCACGAAGCGTCGTTTTTCATGCTGACACCGTTGCCCGGATCGGTTGACCATCGTGAGATGCTCCGCCGCGGGGAGCCGATCGACCCTGACTTCAATAAATACGACAGTTTTCATGAAACCTTCCATCATGCCAAAATGAAACCCGGCGAATGGAAACAGACAACTCTGGAAGCCTATGCCGAGTTTTACAGCAAAGACGCCGTTACGGACATCCTTCGGCGCACTCCGCCGGAACATTACTGGTATATGTTCTGGAATTGCATTTGGTATCGATATTCCGGCGTCTTTTCCAAAACCCATCCGATGATGACCGGCTTTTTCCGCATCAAACACCGCGATTTACGGCGTCCGGAAATGCCGAAAGAGGGATTTTTCCGATTTTTAAGACGCCGAATCAAAGAAAGGGTTCATGAAACGGTCACTTACGCAAAGATCTTTTTCGAGTTTCGGGCGATTTGGCTTCAGACGCGGCCCCCCAAGCAGAAAACATCACTTCAAAAAGGGTTACTGGCCTATCGGAAACTCCTCCTCTGGCGGGCCAAAGCGGCCGACAAACTCCGGCATGGTCAGATTTTCAGTTGGACACTCCTTCAAACCCCTTATGCCGTTTTGGTGGATTTGCTTTTGCTGCTGAGATTCAGTCTCGCGACCATTCGTCAGGAACGTTATACAACAGGTAATATATAGTTTTCCCAAAAAGTTCTTTTACGGAACAAATTCAATGACCGAACGGATTGACTTTTGTGAAGTTTTTGACTATTCTTGAACTGTGTAGTGTGATGACTCCCGTGAAATATTTGGAGATTGATGATGCGATGGATTTTGATTTCTTTTGCAGGATTGATTTTGGGACTGGCCGCCGGAGGGATGTATGGAAATCAACTCGGCAATGGACCGGAATGGTCCATTGCGACGGAATCTCCTTCCGAAGAGAATCCGGCGAAGGAAAAGCTGGAAACCGCTCCGCTTTCTGAAAACAGTCCTAAAATCCAGATCGGGGAAAAAATCTACGATTTCGGAATTTTGGAAGGAGATCAGGGGGGACAGCATGATTTTGTCGTGAAAAATGTCGGAAAATCGCCTTTGATCTTGAAACTCGGAGATAAATCGTGTTCCTGTACCGATGTTTTTTTTTCCGCCAAACGGCTCTCGCCCGGTCAGGAAGGGAAAATCACTTTGAAATGGGAAAATCATCAAAGTATTAAAGGTTCTTTTCGGCATGGTGCGTCGATTTTGACCAACGACCCGGAGAATCAGGAATTCATATTGAATATTGTCGGGAATTATTCTGTTCCGATTTCCGCCGTCCCGAGCAAAATTCTTATGCAGGGAGTGATGGCAGGGATGACCAACTCGGCCAGGTTCCGTTTATACGGCTTCGAATCGGCGCCATTGGAGGTACAAGGAGTCGAATGGGAGGACAAGGAACACTTCACGATTGAGATTACCAAGTCGGAACTGACGGAATCGGAAAAGGAAAATGTTGCAACTCGCGGTGCCAAATCGGTTTATGACGGAAAAATCACACTGGAACCGGGGTTGCCGCTTGGATATTTCCGTGAACGGTTCCGGTTGGTCACCAATTCCGAGGCGGACAGGAGTTTTTCGATTCCGCTTGAAGGACAAATTATCGGCGGTAATCTGCGAATCATCAGTCCGAACTACCACTCTGAAAAAGGGATTCTCGAAATGGGACGCACCTCGCGCGGAACTCCGATTGAAATGACAGCGATGATTCAATTCACTCCGCAAGGTGATGCGCCAGCGGAGTTTACAGTGAAATCCATTCAACCGGAATGGCTCAAAGCGTCGTTCGGCGAAATCACTGGGGAAGGTTCGGTACGGATCATACCGCTGACCGTTGAGGTGCCCGCAGATGCGAATTTGGGAACATTTCTCGGCCCCGAACCGGAACAATACGGTCAAATCATGATCCAAACGAATCTCCCGGACATGAATGAAATCCGTTTTCCCGTTTCATTCGTTGTTGACAGCGGAAAATAGAGAGGTTAGGTTGATGGAATAATCAGAAATGGTGTCAAGTTTGATTCGCCGCTCTTGATTTTTTTTCTTATCCCGTTATACTTGTTCGACATGTTTTCTTTTATCGTTTTTTGTCACAGTATAAGGTTTGCCGATGGAACTTCCGGAAGAGCAGCGAATTGTCATTACAGGAATCGGTTTGACAGCTCCCAACGGAAACAGTCTGACGGATTTTCGCAGTGCGTTACTGACTGGCAAGAGCGGGGTTCAGGATTATGAGATTCGCTATTTTGGTAAGACGCTTGCCGGGATTTGCCATTTTGACGCATTGAAGTATCAAAGTCGTAAAGATTTGCGCCGCGGAACCCGTGCCGGAAGTGTTGCTGTTTACTGTACAAATGAAGCCCTCATGGACGCCGGAATCGACATTAAATGTGCGGATCGGTCACAAGTCGGTGTGTTTCTTGGAATTACGGAACACGGAAATGTTGAAACAGAAAACGAAATTTACCAGATCAGTCAGTTTGGTTACGACTGTAAATATTGGTCGCACCATCATAATCCGCGAACCGTGGCAAATAATCCGGCAGGTGAGGTGACACTGAATCTCGGAATCACCGGACCGCATTACACAATCGGCGCCGCATGTGCCGCCGGGAATGCCGGTTTGATCCAAGGTGTTCAAATGCTTCGGCTTAGGGAATGTGACCTTGCTTTGGCGGGAGGCGTTTCGGAAAGTATTCATACCTTCGGTATTTTTGCCGCTTTTGCCGCGGAAACCGCTCTGGCGTCGCACCGTCATCCGGCTCAAGCGTCACGGCCTTTCGACAAACAGCGTAACGGAATTGTGGTCAGTGAAGGAGGCGCGGTCTATGTGCTGGAACGGCTTTCCGACGCAACGCTCCGCGGTGCAAAGATTTATGGTGAAATCATTGGTTATGCCATGAATAGCGATGCGTCCGACTACATTTTGCCCAACACGGAACGGCAAATCGAGTGCATGATGAAAGCTCTTGATAAAGCAGGACTTGCGCCGAATGAAGTGGATATTGTCAGCACACACGCAACGGCAACCGTGCAAGGGGATATTCAGGAAATCAAGGCGTTACGGCAGGTTTTCGCCGGGTGTAAAACGACGTATATTAATAATACGAAAAGTTACATCGGTCATGCCATGGGAGCGGCTGGAGTGTTGGAATTGGCAGGAAACCTGCCATCGTTTGAGGATGGTGTCTGCCACCCGACGATCAATGTTGACGAACTCGACCCGGAATGTGAAATCAATAACCTCGTGGTCAACAAACCGCAACCTCTCGGCGACATCCGGGTGATTCTCAACAATTCTTTCGGAATGGTGGGAATCAACTCCGTTTTAATTGTGAAAAAATACGTCCATTAAATGTAGAGTGGAAGAAATAATCAGTGGAGAAATAATGACAAACGAAGAAATACGACAAGCCGTGATTGACATTCTTTCGGACATTTCACCGGAGGAAGACCTGGAAAACCTCGACGACAATACACCGTTCCGCGACCAATTGAGTCTCGACAGCATGGACGTGATGGATATTATTCTGGAACTGCGGAAACGGTACCGCGTCAATATTCCGGAAGAGGATTACGGCAAGCTTGACACCATGACGAACACTGTGGCCTATCTGGAACCGTCGCTGAAGGAGATGTAGTTGTCAGGCTTTGGAAAGATGTTCGATACCTAATCTCCCTGAAGTCTGATGCCCGAAGAAGTTGAACCGGAGGTCGGAAACCATGTATGATGCGGTGATTATCGGTGCGGGAATGTCCGGTTTGGCGGCAGGAATCCGGATGGCTCATTATGATAAAAAAGTTTGTATTCTTGAACGTCACAAGATGATCGGCGGATTGAATTCCTACTACCGTCAGGGAGGCAGGAATTATGATGTCGGTCTGCATGCACTGACAAACTATGCGAAAAAAGGGGCCAAAACCGGTCCGCTTGTCCGTCTGCTTCGGCATTTGCGGATGAAATGGGAAGAGCTTGCTCTGATTCCGCAGATTGGTTCTTCGGTCGCGTTTCCGGGAATGCGGCTTCATTTCACGAATGATATTGCCCATCTGGAAGCGGAAATCCGCAAAAAGTTTCCATCGCAGATTGATGGTTTTCGCCGTATGATCGGGGAACTCGCCGATTATGATCAGCTTGGACTCGGTGCGAGCGGCGGCTCGGCTCGACAGTTCGTTTCGCGGCACCTCACCGATCCGTTGCTCATTGAAATGCTGTTTTGTCCGTTGTTGTTTTATGGCGGCGCCCGTGAAAACGACATGGAGTTCGGGCAGTTTTGTATCATGTTCCGTTCGATTTTCCTTGAAGGGTTTTCACGTCCGTACAACGGAGTGCGGCTGATTCTTCAGAAACTCCTCGACCGCTTCAAAAGACTCGGCGGCGAACTGCGGCTTCGCAGCGGAGTGCGGCAAATCGTCGCCAAAGACAGCACCGCCCGGAAAATCATTCTTGATGACGGTAGTGAAATTGAAGCGAAAAATATCGTCTCTTCGGCAGGCTGGCGGGAAACGATGAATTTGTGTCAGGTGCAGCAGCATTCCCCGCAAATTCCGTCCGGTCAGCTTTCCTTCATTGAGACAATCAGCGTTTTGGACACACAGCCGAAAAAATTCGGCCATGAAAAGACCATTGTTTTTTATAACGACTCTCCGGTATTTACCTACAAAAAGCCTCAGCAGCCGGTTGATTTACGGAGCGGTGTGATTTGTTCGCCTAACAACTTCGCCTACGACAAACCGCTCGGCGAAGGCATGGTCCGCATCACGTCGCTGGCCAATCACGACTGCTGGGTTTCGCTCGACGAAGAGGCCTACCGGCTCGAAAAGCACCGCGCGTATGACCGTGCGGTGGAGTCGGCGGTGCGTTTCATTCCGGATTTCCGCAGACATGTCATTGACACCGACATGTTCACGCCGCTCACCATCCGCAGATTCACCGGTCATGAAAACGGTGCCATTTACGGTGCGCCGGAAAAAAAGTATGACGGAAGAACACATCTGGACAATCTTTTTGTTTGCGGTACGGACCAGGGGATGGTCGGCATCATCGGTTCGATTGTCAGCGGCATCACCATCGCCAATAAGTATTTATTGGGTGGGAATTTATGATGAAAAAACTGTTTTTGTTGATACGGCCTGCAATTTTTCTATCGAAGCACAAAAGATGAGCTGGAATGATTTAGGGAATATCGCAAATATTGTGACAATCATTGCTGCCGGAATTTCACTGATTACAGTGGTGAAGGCATTTCTTATTAACAAAGAGGTTAAAAAAGCCCGTAACGAAGTGACAGAGATTAAGAATGAAATTCTGCGAGTTAAGAAAGAACATTTGTTTGACTTACGGATTAGGGAACACAAGACCATTATAACAAATACTAAAAATCTGTTTAACGATAAGAGAAAAGAGTTTTTTGATTCTCAGGAAGAACAGAAAAAGAAAATTTTCGAGGAACTTCAGAAAGGAACAATCAAATGCGAATCTACTTGCAGGAATTTATTGGAAAAAGTATCTGACGAAAAAGAAGTGCTGCGTGAAACGATACAAGATTTATGTGATGCCTGTCTTGAATTCCAAAAACTAAAATTCAAGAAGAGTTATGAAAAAGAAGTCACGAAGGTATCCACAAATCTCTATAAAACGTTATATATTATAGATGAAATTGAGAGAGACAGGAGAGGGAGTTTATCATGAACAAAGACAAGGCAATTGAATTTGTTATAAAGTTAATGGATTTAACAAACAGAAAAAAACTTGAATGGCAAATACTTGGAGATGATCCTGAAGTAACTCCATCCAAGCTTCCTCTACACGCAAAATCAGATGATTATGCTTATGAAACACAAATAGAATCAAATCATTTTGTGTTATTTCGTTGTCGGCTTCCGATAGAGGAACGCGAAGAGATAACACCTGATGGATGGGATGAGGATTTTACTTACTATTTACAGATTTTTGATAGCAATGGTAAATTCAGAGGAAGAATTTCCCAATCCGCGGTCAATGTGGTATTAGCTGATTTATACGAAACAATCCAGGATCAACTTCACCCCATTGACGATATTGTTGACGCAATCATGAGTAAATGAAACACTTCAAATATGTTTAGAATTATTTCATGGCACAATACATCTCTAAATACGACATTATCGTGATCGGTTCCGGGCTGGCCGGAATGACCGCTGCGAACACGCTGGCCAAGTCGGGGCACAAAGTTCTGCTGCTGGAGAAACACCACAAACTCGGCGGACTGGCGACCTGGTTCCGCCGTCAAGGAGGCTACGTCTTTGACGTGTCGCTGCATGGTTTTCCCGTCGGCATGATTAAAAGCTGCCGCCGTTACTGGAACGCACCAATCGCCGACCGGATCGTACCGCTTCCCCGAATCGTTTTCGACAATCCGCAGTTTACGCTGACGACCTCATTCAATCGTGAAGACTTCACGCGGCTCCTGACGCAAAAGTTTCATCTTGCGGAAGAAACGGTCGTGGAATTTTTCGATACCGCAAGAGCGATGTCTCACACGGGCGACGCTTCCATGACAACACAGCAGCTTTTCGACAGGTTTTTCCCCGGTCGGGAGGATGTCATCCGTCTGCTCATGGAGCCGATCACTTACGCCAACGGCTCGACGTTGGAAGACCCGGCCCTGACTTACGGGATCGTGTTTTCCAATTTCATGTCGAAGGGGGTTTACACATTCGAGGGCGGCACGGATCTTCTCATCCGGCTCATGCAGGAAGAGCTTGAACGGAACGGCGTCGATATCAAGGTGAGTGCCGATGTCACAGGAATTTCCGTTGAAAACGGTGAAGTGCGAGGCGTGCAGACCGGAAAGGATTTAATTCGGGCAAAGGCTGTTGTTTCCAATACCAATCTGAAAGGAACGATTTTTCATCTTGTCGGCAGAGAACATTTCACGCCGCGGTTCATTGAAACGGCGGAAGCGGTCCGTCTGAACAACTCAAGCACACAGGTTTACATGGGACTCAAGCCGGGCGAGTCGATCAACGAAGATGTCTGCGGCGATCTTCTCTTCTGTTCGGCGGCACCGGCGTTTCGGACGGAAATGCTTTTGAGCCGTCAAATCACGAGCCGTACATTTTCGTTTTACTATCCGAAGACGCGCCCCGGCACGGAAAATTACGCCGTCGTTTCCAGTACCAATGCGAATTACAGCGATTGGGCGGACCTGCCGGAAGCGGAATACAAGGCAAGCAAGGAAGCATTGATAGAGGACACGCTTAATGCGTTGGAAAAATACGTTCCCGGTATCCGCGGTAAAATCGGCTGGCTTGAAGCCGCGACTCCCTGTACGTTTCAGGACTACACGTCGCACTGGAACGGAGCGAGTTTCGGCACAAAATACGAAGGTTTGGCGGTGAGCCGCGAATTGCCGGAACAAATTCAAGGACTCTTCCACACCGGCAGCGTTGGAATCATTATGTCGGGATGGCTTGGTGCGGTCAATTACGGATTCATTGTTGCCAACAATGTGGACGCTTTTATGTTGGATCAAAAAGGAAAGAATTAATCAATGGAGGAAATATTGCAAACGAATCAGGAAATTTTAGACGCCATCCCTCATCGGGAGCCGTTTCTTTTTGTGGACGAAATTGTGCGTTGTGACGAGAGCGGAATTCTTTGCAAAAAAACATTTACAGGCAGGGAATTTTTCTATCAGGGGCATTACCCGGATTACCCGATTACGCCGGGAGTCCTTTTGTGTGAAGCGGCGATGCAGGCCGGAGCGATTTTTCTGTCGCGGTTTTTGAACACGTCGGGAGGCCGTGAGTCGGATGTCCCGGTGGTCGGACGCATGAATGAGGTGAAGTTCAAACAGATCGTGCGTCCCGGCGAGGAAATCCAAATGCACGTGACACTCAAAGATCGGATGAAAGACGTGTTTTTTATGAGTGCGAAGGTCACTGTCCGCGAAAAGACCGCTGTGACGTTTGAGTTTGCCGCCAAAAAAACGCCGAGAATTTAAACTCATTCTCCACTGTAAAGGAACCTCATGACATTTTTACAACTTGCGCACAAGCGTTATCTGATTTTCGGAGTGGCCAACAAAAAGAGTGTGGCGTGTCACATTACGCAAATGCTGCTTGAGGAAAATGCCGAGGTGGTGTTGGCGGTGCGTGATGAAAAGACCCGCGATCAGGTCGCTAAAATTTTCCCGAAGCTGGACATTTATCCCTGCAATGTGGAAAATGAGGAAGAAATTACGGCGGCACATCAACGGATTACGGAAAAGTACACCGCTTTTGACGGACTGGTTCACTCACTGGCGTTTGCCGACTTCAGCGACGGACTCAAACCGTTTCATGAAACCGGTAAGAAAGCGTTTCTTCAGGCGGTGGACATTTCCTGTTTTTCGCTGATTGCGATCAGCCGTATTTTTGCCGATCTCCTGACGAGTGATGCGTCGGTGGTGACGGTTTCCATTTCGACAACGCGGATGGCGAGCGAAAATTACGGTTACATGGCACCGATCAAGGCGGCACTGGATTCGTCGTTGGCGTTTTTGGCGAAGTCGTTCAGCAATTTCTCGAATGTCCGTTTCAATGCGGTGGCACCGGGGCTTCTCAAGACATCCGCTTCGGCGGGAATCCCTGGTTATCTTGATTCTTACCTTTACGCGGAAGAGGTGATTCCCCGAAAAAAAGCGGTCACCACCGAGGAAGCGGCGGCAACGGCGGTTTTTCTGCTCAGTCCGAGGTCCGGCGGCATCAATGCTCAGAAGATCGTGGTTGACGCCGGTATGGAAATCAACTACTTCGACAAAAACGTGATCCGCAAAACGGTTCACTCCGATTGAACCGACTTCACCCCATCAGGAACGGACGGAGGAGGAACCTTCTTGTTTAAGATTTTATCACACACGGATAATGGTGTTATTTGCCTCAGCGTATTCCATTAACCGAAATAATCAATATAATCATGTAATATATTGAAAAATTATCACCTCCTCAACGGCACTGAGTTTCATGGGATTGCTCCAAGATTGGCTCCTGAAGGGAACAAGCCTGACGATTTCGGCACTGATCCGCCGATGGATGGGGTCGCTTGATTACAAAGTTGTGTACCATGACCCGAACGTTGATCCGGCTTTTCCTGTAAGTCGTTCCCAAAAAAGGATTTACGTGTTTTGGCACGAATACATCCTTTTTTTGCTTTATCTGCGGAAGCGGTGCGGCCTTTCCATGCTTTTGAGCCGTCATCGGGATGCGGACTATCTGGAACAGGTTGCGAGAATCTTCGGTTTCGGGACAGTGCGGGGTTCCACCAAACGCGGCGGAGCGGCGGCGATCCTCGAAATGATGAGTCAGGCGGAGAGCAATCATCTTGCCATCACGCCGGACGGACCGCGGGGGCCGCGGCGGAAACTTGCCCCGGGATGTGTTTTTTTGGCGTCAAAACTTCAACTGCCGCTCGTGATTATCGGACTGGGCTATCAGAATCCCTGGCGGGTCCCGACTTGGGACCGTTTTGCGATTCCGCGTCCTTGTTCGCGGGCAAGGGCGGTGGTCAGTCCGGAGATTAATATTCCGCCTAACCTTGATTCCAAAGAACTGGCCGTTCATTGTCACGCGGTCGAAGCAATGATCAACCGGCTCACGGACCTCGCGGAAGATTGGGCGAACTCAGGAGAAACGTACCTAAACCAAATTGATATGGTTTCCGGTCCGCTCAACGAATTTTGTTATTACCCTCGGCTTAAATCTGCAAGGACTCTGTGATGCAAATTCCCTCCGTGATTGTTTTTGGGACAGGAAACCGTAAAAAAGGGGAGGAATTGGCCGAACTTTTTGCCGCGACAGGAATCGTCCTCAAAACACTTGCCGATTTCGATAAAAAGCTTGATGTTGTCGAGGATGGTCATAGTTTTGCGGAAAACGCCGTCAAAAAAGCAAAAGAACAGGCGGTTTTTCTGGAGCATTGGGTACTGGCGGAAGACAGCGGCCTTTCCGTGGACGCTCTGAATGGCAGACCGGGAATCTATTCGGCAAGATTTTCCGGTGAAAAGGCCACGGACGCTCGAAATAATGAGCTTTTACTCGAAAAGATGAAAAACATTCCTGACTCCAAACGGACGGCCCGTTACACCTGTCACATCGCTCTTTCCGACGCTTCCGGCCGAATTCTTGCCGAGAGTGAAGACATCTGTTGCGGAATCATTCGTCATCACTTGCATGGTGCCAACGGGTTCGGTTATGATCCGCTCTTTGAGATTCCGGAATATCACAAAACATTCGGTGAACTTGACCCGATCATCAAAAAAGTTATCAGTCACCGTGCCCGTGCCGTCCGCAAGATGCTTAACTTCATCCGTAATCTTATTCACGCTTCGCATTCCTAAGCATCCCGCTTGTGACATTGGGGAACCCGTCTATAATTAATGTCAGTGAGAGTCGTTTTGTGTCCGCAAAACAAAAACAGAATTCAGCAATATCCGAGGCGATAAAATGACCAGTGTTTTGAAACTTGCAGTGATCGGCGGGGATGGAACCGGACCGGAAGTGACGGCGGAAGGAATGAAAGTTCTCCGTGCCGTTGCAAAAAAGGAAGGGTTTTCTGTCGAGGCAACGGAATTGGATTTGGGCGGCGAAAGATACCTGAAAACCGGTGAGATTCTTCCCGACAGCGAGCTGGAAGCTCTTCGCGGGTTCCATTCCATTCTCCTCGGAGCCATCGGACACCCGGATGTCGCTCCCGGGATTCTTGAACGCGGACTTTTGCTCAAGTTGCGGTTCGTTTTTGATCAGTACATTAATCTAAGACCTGTAAAGCTCTTTCCCGGTGTTGAGACTCCGTTGAAAAACAAAACCACGGAAGATATTGATTTTGTCGTCATCCGAGAAAATACAGAAGATATGTATGGCGGTGTCGGCGGTTTTATGCATAAGGGAACCCCTCTCGAAGTCGCCACGCAGACGGCGATTTATACCCGCGCCGGTTGCGAACGGTGGCTCCGGTGGTCGTTTGAATTCACACGTAAACGCAATAAACGTAAGCAGTTAACGCTTGTCGGAAAAACAAACGTTTTAACCTATGGCCATGATTTGATTTGGCGGACATTTCAGGATGTTGCCAAAGAGTACCCGGACATCACGACGGATTATAATCATGTGGACGCGTGCTGCATGTGGATGATTAAGAATCCGGAATACTATGACGTGATCGCCACGACAAATATGTTCGGCGACATCATCACCGACCTTGCCGGGATTCTTCAAGGCGGCATGGGGGTTGCTGCCGGCGGAAACATTAATCCTGAACCGGGCGGTGTCAGTATGTTTGAACCAATGGGAGGAAGTGCTCCCAAATACACCGGCAAAAACATTATCAATCCCATTGCCACGATCAGTGCTGTCGCAATGCTCCTCGAAAATGCCGGATATCAGAGTGCCGCCGACCGTGTCACGAAAGCAATCATGCACGTGACCGGTACGAAAATGAAGAGCCAATCGGCGGGAAAAATGGGATATAGCACAACCGAAATCGGTGATATTGTGTGCGATTCCTTGTAATTAAGACTCTATGAGAATCGTTACGGGGCCGGTATTGACCGTTTCCACATCCATTTCCTGTTGAAATGCCCCGGTTTGGACAGGGACCCCCTCGTTTTTGAGGAGGCGGAGGAACTCCCGATAGAGTTTTTCCGCAATGTCCGGACGTGCCGCTTCCGTAAAACTTGGACGGCGGCCTTTCTGAGCGTCTCCGTAGAGGGTGAACTGACTCACGACAAGAGCCTCACCGCCGATGTCGAGGAGACTTTTGTTCATTTTGCCGTCCGAATCCTCAAAAATACGGAGATTCGCTGCCTTTGCGGCGAGAAATGCGGCCTCTTTTGAGGTGTCGCCGGTTTTGACGCCGAGGAAAATCAACAGCCCCGGACCGATTTGTCCTGTGATTTCGCCGGTCTTAACAAGTGTGACCTTTCCGCATTTGATTCTTTGTACGCATATTTTCATTGGATTTCGCCTTTGTTTCTGTAATTTATTGCTTTCTTCCCGGTGCCGTACTTCGCATGATGAAAAATGGAGTCAATCAACCCTGATTCCGAAGTCTTATTAATTTTAACAGCTTCTACAAAAATAACTCATTGAGGAAAGAAATGACATGATCTTCCCAAACGATGCTGTTTTTGTTTTTCTATTTTATCTATTCTCTCCCGTAGCAACTGATTCTTTCAAAAATATCGTCACATTTTACCGTGAGACGTCATTTATGATTTAACTGCCAATACCGATATGTCCGATACTACCGCTACAGCCGTAAGCGGGAGACATGTTTGCAAGGCATGTCCCCTACATAAGTAACTAAAATTGGATGAATCTTTGTATTCATGAGGTGGGTAGAAAACCATGTCGCTTATTTACATGAAAAAATTCCTGAGTGCTCTGTTACTGTTGTTGGTAATAGCGTATTGTTCAACTGCCTCTGCACAGCTTTCCGAAGGGAGGCTTTGGTCGCCGGTAGCGAGCGATCAATTTGGAGGGGGCTCCCGGCTCCGTAGCGGATTCTGGGGAGAAATCGACTACAACTATTGGCTCATCACGCAAGGGAAAAGGACCGTCATCGGTGACACGTCCAAGATTCTCGGCACACCATACTGGCTTGGAGGTTCCAATCATTACCGTATCAACACGATGGGGACGAATCAACTCAGTCAGGATTTCCACGGCGGGACAACCATCCGGTTTGGGAATCAGCTCGGTCATCATGGCTGGGAACTCAAAACAACGATTATGTCCAGTCAGTCCAGTTCCTTTACCGGACAATTTGGTGAAATGGACATCAATGACCCCACAGGGAATAAAATGGCGTATCCATTTATTGTAACCGGCGACGATGAATCTACCGGTCCTTCCTACGGTTATTATTACTCCGGCAGTGGAACGACAGCTCCGCAAGAGATGGTTACAGACCAAGGATATCATGTCGGGTCTCTTTGGGGTTGGGTAGAAACTGCGGGAAGTACCGGAAATGACTTTGCCCTTACCCCTTTGCCGATTACCTTCGATCACTATAAAATCGAGTCGAAATTGAGCCATTGGGATGTGGAAGCCAACTATATTTTCAGGATGCATCCTACGAGAATCGGATTCTTCGAGTTCACCGGCGGTGTCCGTTACATGCAATTGGATGACAACCTTACCTTCAAAGGCTGGGGACGTCCTTACTCCGGGCTTTTGGAAAATGTCCTGTCGAGTACGAACACTTCAAATACCAACAGTACGGATAACACGAATAATACCAACAATACGACAGATGTGACCTTGTTGGGCGGTGACGAGATGTCGCGTACCTATTACACGGGAACTGCGGCCGGTGTCGGAAACATTTTAGCGAATTCCGACTGGGCTTTCGGGGCACAGAATCATATTGTAGGTCCGCAAATCGGAGCACGGTACATTCGGAAAGTCGGACGTTGGTCACTCATTTGCGATACGAAGTTCTTTGCGGGCTTTAATGCTCAACGTGTGACGAGCCGGGGAACCATCGCCACGAAAGGAGCCACACGCGGAACTGCCGGAACCGGTGGTGAAACGAGCGGCAGCACGGACAGTACGGATAGTACGACTTCGGTTCAGGACAGTTATTCTTTCGCTGAAGGTGACACTTTGAGTAATTTGTATCCCTGGACTCCGCTGGCTTATATGGACAATGCCGGTTACTTCAATCACGCGAACAACCTGACAGAGTTCACACCGGGAATCGACTTCAGACTCATGGCGAACTGGCAGTTGACCGATGCGATCGGAATCACCGCCGGATACCAGGGAATGTACCTTGACAAAACAGCAAGAGCTTCACTTGTCAATGATTATACCATTGACCTCAACGGGAAGGTTTTCGGAATCAACGAGAATGTCAACGACCAGACCTGGATGCACGGTTTTACTCTCGGCGTCACGATGAACAGATTCTGAAAAAACCTGACATCGTCGTACACCTCATAAAATACAATGAAGTTTGGCTGAGAAACGGGACTGCTCCGGCAGTTCCGTTTTTGTCTTTTCCCCCCGAAAATCTTATCAAAGCCGACCAAAATGCTTAAATAACAAAGGATTTTGCCCGCCTGACCGTTCCACTTCATAGGTCACTAAACTTTGCAAAATCGAAACAGGGAAATTTTTCTTTAATTCTGTTACGCGGCCTTGTCTTTGGTATATTTTTTGCATGAAGTGAGATGAAATTTACTGCGTGAAAACAATTGGAAGAAGAATAACGATAGCGCAATGATTCACTGCACTTCAGTGAGAGTATGTATGACCTGTGAGTGTAATAGATTACCGAATAAGAATTTAAAATATGAAAAAAGTCGTCATTATGGGTGCCGGTCCTGCGGGACTGTCTGCCGGTTACGAGCTGACCAAAGAAGGTATCGCAACGCTGCTTGTTGAAAAAGAGAAACAAGTCGGTGGAATCAGTAAGACAATCCGTTGTGAAATGTCAACACGGACGGATACGGTTTCAGAGAAAGTCACCAATTACTTTGATCTCGGAGGACATCGTTTCTTTACGAAATTTGCCGAAGTCAACGATCTCTGGCAGGAAGTGCTTGGTGACAGGTTCCGTAAAACGCCGCGTCTTTCACGTATTTACTACAACGACAGATTTTTTAACTATCCGCTGACGGCCATGAATGCACTCATGGGAGTCGGACTTGCGGACACGGTGAAGATTCTTCTGAGTTACTTTGCGGCGAAGATTCATCCGAGCAAAACGGAAAACACCTTTGAAGAATGGGTTTCCAATCGATTCGGTAAAAAACTTTTTTTGATTTTTTTCAAAACCTACACGGAAAAAGTCTGGGGAATTCCCTGTTCTGAAATTCAGGCGGAATGGGCGGCCCAGCGAATCAAAGGACTTTCGCTTTACTCAGCGGTGATGAATGCTCTGCTCAAGCCGAAAAAGAGTAAAATCACAACACTGATTGACCGGTTTGATTATCCTGAATTCGGTCCCGGGATGATGTATAACGAAATGAGTTCCCGCATCCTTGACCAACAAGGTTCTGTGCGTTTGAAAGAGCGGGTCGTAAAAGTGCATCATGCGGGCAATCGAGTGACGGCGGTGGAAACGGAGGACGCCGACGGAGAAACCACCCTTCATGAAGGAACCGATTTCCTGTCCAGCATTCCGATTACGGAACTTGTGCAGATTCTCTCCCCGGAAGCTCCCGAGAAAGTGATTCATGCCGCGAAAAGTCTGAAATACCGGAGTTTGGTCACAGTCGATATCATGGTCGATCAGGAAGAACTCTTCCCCGACAACTGGATTTATATTCACTCGCCGGAAGTCAAACTGGGACGGATTCAGAACTTCAAGAATTGGAGTCCGTCAATGGTTGGTTCGTCCGCACGGTCGACATTGGGACTTGAGTATTTCTGTAACGAAAACAATGGTTTCTGGACAATGCCGGACGATAAAATTTTCGCTCAGGCGTCCGAGGAAGTCTCGAAAATCAAAATCTGCGAGCGTGACCGTATTGAAGACTTTCTCGTCGTGCGGGTACCGAAAGCGTATCCGGTTTATGACATGGACTACCCGCAGCACATCCGGTTGATTCGTGAATATCTTGACCTGTTTGAAAATCTTCAGCCGATCGGACGATACGGCCTGTTCAAATACAACAACATGGACCACTCCATTCTGACCGGTTTGTATGCTGCGAAAAACATTCAGGCGGGCAAAAAGATTCATGACATCTGGAACATCAACACTGACGAAGAATATCACGAAGAAAAACAGGAAAAGTGACAGAGAGAAAACCATGTCCGCATTGCGTCACATCCCACGAAGTCCATTGTTTTGGATATTGCTTTTTGTCATCGTTTATTGGAGTGTACCGTTCCGGCAACTTCATCGTCCCCGATTGGCAACCGACTCGGCATCCTATCTTGAGGTATCTCAAAAGATACCGGCGATTCTGTCGGGTGATGTGGACATTGAACGGACGCCTGTCTATCCGGCATTTCTCGCACTTCACCGTTTGCTTTTCGGTGAGCAGTATTATTTGTATTGGGTATTCCATTCCCAACAACTTATTATTTTGATTGCCATCATCGTCTTTTATCATCTTACAGGAAGCCTTCTGAAAAACAAGATACTTGCCGCCTTTGCAACGTTTTGTTTTGCTGTTCATCCCCATCTTATTATTTACAATATTTCCATTTTAACGGAATCCCTGTCGATTTCCTGTCTGATATTTTTTGTCTATCTGTTAGTTATCTATTATCGCAAGCCGACATTTCTCAAAGCGTTTTTATCCGGTTTTGGTGTTTTTCTGCTGATTATGCTGCGTCCGGCATTTTTGATACTTCTGCCGATCTTCATTTTGTTTTGGACATGCCGATTATTGTTTGTTCACGAAACAAGAAAAAAGGACGTTGTTGGTCTTATCACTATATTTGTGGCTTTCGGACTTGTCCTCGGATACTGTTATCAGGTCGACAAAAAGTGCGGTATTTTCAATCTTACCATTGCTTCCGCGTTCAATCAATTTCATTGTGTCGTACAGTCAGGATTGTATCAAAATGGAAGTGACTCGAAAATCAACCGTCTCATTATACAGACGATAGAGGAGTTCAAAAGAGAATACCCTGATAAACTAAAGGATCCCAACTGGCTGCTCGCCGCTCACGGAATGGGGGATGAATCCGATCCGCTCCTCTATCTGCGCGAATCATGGAAACGAAACGGCATTGAACTGTCCCATGAACAAAAAAACCTTTACGCAATACAAACCATCAAGGCCAATAAACCTGCCTATATTAAATATCTTTTTCAAAAAATCATTTTTTTGAAAGGGGTTGGTTATCCTATCAAATTTATGTATGTCTATATTTTACTTCTGTTGAATTTTTTTCTAATATTTGCTTCCTTAAAGCGGTATTCATGGAGTGAAATCATCCTTCACATAACACTGTTTTTGATACCGGCAGGAGCTTATTTCACAGCGATTGCCGGTTCACATGCGGAATATGAACGGTTGGTTCTCCCTGTTTTTCCTTTGGTGGTTCTTCTGTTGTTTTTTGTTATTGATCATTTCACCCGGTGGCAATTTGTACATGATGAAATTTCCGGAAGAAGAAAAATCACCGTTGACATTTTATTGCAGAAATAAAAAACTTTTCACGCAAAGAAAGAAACTTCATGTTCACCACATTACGCCGCATCCCACGAAGTCCATTGTTTTGGATATTGCTTTTTGTCACCGTTTACCGGTTCGGGCTTTCCTTTTTTTACAGTGAACCGAAATTTTTTGGGGATACGTTATCCTATATTACGGCATCCCAAAATCTTACATCCCTCCGGCATGGTGATGTGGATGTTCTCCGTCCGCCTGTTTATCCGGCTTTTATCGCTGTTCATCGAATGATCTTCGGCGAGGAACATTTGTTGGAATGGATTGTGCGTACCCAACAATTGATTTCGTGGTTGTCTGTTATCGCACTCTACTATACCGGTATGAATCTCTTCAAAAATAAAATACTGGTGATATTGGCCACACTTTGTTTTGCTTTAAACACCGGTGTCTCCTATTTCAATGTTTCGATTTTGTCGGAATCTCCGGCGGTTTCCGGTATTATTTTTCTGATGGCACTTTTGATTTCCTATCTTCGTCATCCGACATTTCTTAAAGCGTTTTTATTGGGAATAACAGTGTTTTTGTTGATTATGCTGCGTCCGGCGTTTCTGGTATTTTTGCCGGTTTTCCTCCTGTTTTGGGGATGCCGGTTATTGTTTGTCCGAAAAATGCGGAAAAAAGACGCAATGGGACTTGTCACAACACTTGCCGGATTGTTTCTGGTTTTGGGATACTGCCACTTGAACAGCAAAAAATGCGGTGTTTTCACTCTCACAGTGGCCTCACCGAATAACCAGTTTGTTTGTATGTTGCAATCCGGATTGTATCAAAAGGATAATACGGAAATCAGTTGTCGCACACAATCCGCAATGGAAGAATATCGTAAGCAGTATTGGTATATTACTGACGCAGAGCCGAATTGGTTGCTTCTTGCAGACGGTATCGGCTTTGATGACCCCATAAATTTCAGAGACCGTGTCTGGGCAAGAGAGGGATTCCATGTCTCTACAGAACAAAAGAACATTTACGTCACTCAAATGATTAAGAAAAACAAAATAGCTTATGCCGAATACCTGTTGAAAAAAACGGTCATGCTCGGTTTGAATACCGGTCGTTTTATAAAATTTGCCTTTGTTTATGCCCTGATTTTACTGGATTTTTTTGTAATCCTTCTTTTTATGAAACGATCTCCTGTCAATCAAACACTCTTTTTGACGGTTCTATGGATGATCGTTACCGGAGGTTTTGTTACGGCGATTGTCGGTTCGCATGCGGAATACGAACGGCTGGTTTTTCCTGTCAGTTCACTGGTTATTCTCATGTTCTTCTCCGTCATTGATCATTTCACCCGGTGGCAATTTGTACATGATGAAATTTCCGGAAGAAGAAAAATCACCGTTGACATTTTATTGCAGAAATAAAAAACTTTTCACGCAAAGAAAGAAACTCCATGTTCACCACATTACGCCGCATCATACGAAATCCATTGTTTTGGATATTGCTTTTTGTCGTCATTTATTGGGGAGTATTGTCTCTCAAGTTCAATCAGCCGCAAATCGGAGGAGACACTCCGTTATATCTTGAGATTTCAGAGGACATCCGGCCTGTTTTGTGCGGGGACGAAGATATTGTCCGGACGCCTGTTTATCCGGTGTTTCTCGCTCTTCATCGGAAACTTTTCGGTAATGAACATTTTTTGGAATGGACTGTCCGTTCCCAAATGCTTCTTTCGCTGATTGCCATCGTTGTTTTTTATTACCTCGCAAAAAGTCTTTTGAAAAACAATATTCTCGCCACTTTCACCGCATTGGGATTTGCAGGCAATCTTTTCATTGCACACGGTAATACCGTGATTATGACGGAGTCGCTTGCCATTTCCGGTATCGTCTTTCTTGCGGCGATACTGGTTTCCCACCATCATAAGCCGACATTTCTCAAAGCGTTTTTATTGGGAATAACAGTGTTTTTGTTGATTATGCTGCGTCCGGCATTTTTGATACTTCTGCCGATCTTCATTTTGTTTTGGGCATGCCGGTTGTTGTTTGTCCGTAAAACATGGAAGAAAGAGATTGCCGGTCTTATCACAATCTTTGCGATGGCCGGGCTTGTTCTCGGATACTGTCATTTGATTCGGCAAAAGAGCGGCGTTTTCAATCTCACCGTGATTGCGCCGCTGAATCAGTTTACGCGTGTCATTCAATCGGGACTCTATCAGAATGGAAGCGACCCGGAAATCAACCGCCATATTCAGTCTGCAATCGAGGAATATCAACAGCAGTATCCTGTCTATATCAAACACCATCCCTATTGGTTGTTCCGCGCTCCCGGTTGGGATGGTGAAAACGATCCGATTTTTTACATGTCCAAAGTGTGGGAAAGAGAAGGATACGGTCTTTCCACAAAACAAAAATGCGACTACGCGACGCAAACCATCACGGCGAACAAACTGGCTTACATCAAGTATCTGCTCAAAAAGACGATTGTCGAGGGATATTTTTCCGGACGGTTATTGAAGTTTTGCTGGGTTTACGGTTTGCTCCTTGTTGATTTTCTTACGATCTTGTTTTTCCTGAAACGCTTTTCCGCGAGTCAAACGATTTGCCATGTGATATTGAGTCTGATTGTCGCAGGCTGCTATTTCACCGCCATTGCCGGAGGGCAAGCGGAGTACGAACGGTTGGTTCTGCCGGTTTATCCGTTGACGGTTCTCCTGTTTTTTTCCGTCATCGACCGTTTCACTCAATGGCGATTTGTACAGGATCCCGATTCCGCCAAACGGAAAATCACCATTGACATTTCGCCGTAACGGGTATTATCGCTGGATATTATCCCGTAACAGGTCAAACTTTCATTTCGCTCTCCACAAACCACATCGCTAAGTCACTGCGTATAAATAACTTGACACATAATGCCATACCGGAGGCATGGAAAACGAGTCCATTTGGAACCGAAAACACACACAAATATCGCCGTTGGTTTGGTCAAGGAATCGCAATCCCCCAACACAAAAGAACCTATTGATTCCAATTAAAAAAATGATATATTAGACTTGTTCCAAAACTTGAAAAAGAGTGTAATGGGGTTTTAGTTTTGTTAACGGATTTTCATAAAAAACTAATCTGTAAAATCTGTTGACAATAACAACAATAATGGAACAAGTCTATTAAAAAACAGCATCTTCCAACTTTCACATCTCAAAAATGACAAAACGTGACATTATCTATTTAGTTCTGAACGGGCAGAAGCCGCCTTATGTTCCTTGGTCTTTTTCTTTTACTGTTGAGGCGGCGGAGAAATTGAGGGATTATTATGGGGTGGAGAGTGTTGAGGATATTGAGACACCGCTTGAAAATCATATTCTTGGATTGGGGAGTGATATTGGTTTTTTTGAGGATCTCGGCAACGATATTTTTCAAGATTATTTTGGTGTCAAATGGGATCGCCGCGCGGACAAGGATATTGGCATTCCCGCCGAAGTCGTTCTCAAAGAACCGACATTGACCGGTTACGAATTTCCCAACCCGACTCATCCACGTTTTTTTGCGGATATTGAAGCGAAGATTGAAAAATATCCGGATCGTTTTCGGTTGTTTCGTCTTGGTTTTTCGTTGTATGAGCGGGCTTGGACGCTCCGCGGCATGGAGAATCTGTTGATGGATTTTGTCATGCACCCTGATTTTGTCCATCAATTACTCGGACAAATTGCCGACTACAATATCGCTCAAGTTCGTGCGGCGTGTCAATATGATATTGACGCTGTTTATTTCGGTGACGATTGGGGGCAACAAAAGGGGCTGATTATGGGACCGAAAATCTGGCGGCAATTCATCAAACCGCAATTAGAGAGAATGTACAACACCGTTCGGAAAGAATGCGGCAAGTACCAGTTTATTCATAGTTGCGGGCAAGTTGATTCGCTTTTTGATGATTTGGTAACGATTGGTTTGAACTGCTTTAATCCGTTCCAACCTGAGGTCATGGATGTTTGTTCGCTTCTTCCAAAGTATCGCGGTCGGCTCACGTTTCATGGCGGACTTTCAACTCAAAGAACGTTGCCGTTTGGCACAGTTGAAGATGTTCGCAATGAGACGCGGCGTTTGTTGGCGTTGGGGGCGGAGGGGAGTTACATTTTGTCGCCGGCGCACGCGGTCGAAGGCGATGTGCCGCTCGAAAATATGCTCGCCTTCATCGAAGAAACGCAAAACCAACCCCAATACCGAATATTGTTTCCGAACAAATAACCTCCTGTTTATTTGTTGGAAATTTTTCAATTTTATTATTTCAACACTTCAAGGAGTAAAACAAAAATGCAACGAGTACGACAAAGTTCTGTAATTACGGTTGTATTGATTTAGGTTAGCGTAACGGCGATATTATTTACCATGAAGTTATACAGCGTAAGGTAGGCAACCGTTTGCCGAACTTTCTTGGTGAATCGTGTCGGCTTTGGCCGACAGAACCATCAAGGCGGTTTTCGCTTTTTCGTCGGCTTCGCCGACGCGAGCGCTAGCCGAGTAATCACCTACATTCTTTGGTGTTCCGTTTCTGCTCGTTCTGTTTTTTAACGTACAATGACACGGGCGGGGATGTCCGCGTCATTGCAGAACTTGGTACTGTGCTATTGTCTATCATGGACAATTTTCAAAAATTCTCTTTTGCTTTTTCCGGAGCATAACGAACAATGACGGGGTGTTGTTTCAGGTTGAACATTGCCCGAAGTTCGTTCATCATTTTTTCCGGCGTTTTGTTACCCGGAAATGCAGAAAGTTGACCCGCATAAGTGATGAAATGGGATCGCAGCGGAGACGATTCGATCCCTACGCCGCCTTGCAAACCACCCGGTCCAATGACAAAAGTTGACGCTTCTTCCGGCGTAATCAGTCCGAGTATTTGCGATGCCGCATTGGATTTCAAGCCCCAAAAAACGTTCTTTTCCCGAACCTGCTTGTCTTGAACCGGTGACGAATCTGTTTTGCCGTTTGAAAATAAAAACGTTCCTTGGTTTCGGGACGGAACAAAATTTTCAGGTGAATCAAAATCCCAATAGTAATCAGTCGCACCTGAAAGCAATACTTCGACAAGCGGCAAACCGGCATAAACGGTAACCGTTTTAAAAAGTTCCCCATCTCGGTAACAACCGTAACGAACCATCGCAGAACCTGAATTGAGGCAGCGCAACTCAAACTTCGCAGAACGAATCTCGCCGTTGATGTCGGAAAAACCGTGATAACTATTCTCGCCGCGGTCAGTCAAATCAACATGGTCGGCATCTTTGAGCAACCACTTGTAAATGTGACCTCCTTCCGTTCCAAGCAGGATTTTGATTCGGTCATTCTCAATCCATTTTGAACCGTTTGTTCCGTCCGTTGTCGTAACGGCACCGGAAATCGGCGATTCTTTTTCAAGCCCGAAATAAACGTGAATCTTTGCTTCTTGGGAATTTTTCGGAACAAGAAGAATCAGACGGTTTTGATTTTCCGTTTTATTCGTCGTTTCCGCTTCATTAAGTTGTGCAGCGATTGGTTGGACATCGCCGTTTTCCCGTATCAAAAACGCTTGAACCGATTGGTTTCGATACGTTTCAGGAATTGACAGATTCTGTTCCACCGGAATCCACAACAATTCCGGTTCTCCTGTTTTGACGGTAAAACCAATCCGCATTGGCGAGTTGGCGCAAAGCCAGCGAGATTGCGGATTCAACGTTTCCTGTAACACTTTGTCCGGCGTTAATTTTCGTTCCCAATCGGTTTGCAAAAAATCGAGTACCGGAAGCGGCGTGTCCGTATCGTTTTTGATAAAATCGGTTCGGACCGTTTGAACCTGTTTTTTCAAATCCGCGAAATGCTGATCATAATCGTCGTACTTTTTCGTAACACGATCCAGCGAATACGGTTTGCTTTCCGTGTTCCAGATTCGGACAAATTCATCTTTTAATGCGGAATGGGCTTTGCGGTTCCTGTCAATCCTCTGTTCGATGAGATCCAGTTCATGAACGATGCTTTGTTTTTGCTGTACATCGGCAGGATTCCACGTGCGCAATGTTTTGTAACGCCGGGCAATCTCTAATCCATCCAACCGCCGGTCGGCAATCAATCGCATCCGTCTTAAACCCAAAAGAGACGAATCAAGCAACTCCTGATTGCTTACCGCCTTTTTTTTGACCTGTTCAAGCAAATCGATTGCCTGGTTTGACAAATTGACAATGACTTCCGGATTCGGGGCTTTTACGGAATTCGCCGGAACGAAATCCCGCCGCCAAAAGACATCATTTCCCACCAAACCGTATTTCGTCTGCAACTCTTGAACGATGTCCATCGCTTTGGCGAAGTCCTCATTCTGCACACCGAACAACACCGCACCGATACGGCGGTTGAAATCTTTGTAGTCCGTTTTTGAAGCGTTCCACGCACATTCCGCCCCCCAAGCGATGGCGTGCCAATTATAGCCGTGCAAACTTTCGCCGTCGTCTTCCCAACCGGTGTTGAGCATTCCAATCGTACCGTGTTTCAGACCCGCTTCGACGAACTTCTGAATGTTCGGAACATACTGACTTAACTCCGGCAGCATTCGGCTCCAATTGCTTTGACCGGGGCAAACAAAGAAATCGTAACCGGATTCGCTGAACGGCTTGATCCACGCTTCGTATTTTTCAATGGTGCACGGTTCGTAATACCACCAGCACAGCATCACGACATCCTTCGGAAGTTTCTTAATTTCTTCGGGATACTTGATGATAATATCGCCCCACATCATCATCCGCTTGTTGCGTTTCTTGACGAGTTCATAGACCCGAAGAATGTGCTGCATATACACGCCGCCGACACCGATTGTTTTTGCCAATTCAACGCTTTCCGGTTTCTCTTTCGCCAAGTCCCACGTTTCATCACAACACACGTTAAACATTTCAAACGGCACGAGCGGAAACAGTTCGGCGTAAAGCGAATCAAGAAACGGCGCAACCTTATCGCTCGTCGGCGACAGAATGTAACCCGATTCGCCCAGATGCTTGTATTCCGGCACGGAAAGAATATTCCTGCTGTGGGAAAACGACTGCTGACAACCAAGAATGTCGAGGTTGTGTTCTTTCGCAAATTGAACTGCCGTTTGCAAGTCTTCCTGTGATAAGGAACCGTCGTGCGGATAAATTTTCGGATGCTTTTTGTATTCAAACTGATTCTGCATATAATAGGTAAACAGATTGTGTTTGAATTCGCTGCCGAGTGCGATTTGTTTGAGCCACGGTTCTATTTTCGGCGACGGACCCCGCGTGATGTCATCCATCCAGCAACGCCATTTCAGCGAGGGTTCGTCCTTAATTTCCAGGCACGGCAGCGTCCCGTCCGTTAAATTGGCACGAATCAATTGCCGAAGTGTTTGTACCGCATAATAAAGACCGCGGCTTGCACCGCCCCGGCAAACGATTCCGTCCTTCGTTACGGAAAGAGAATAGGCTTCGCCCGGATCGCTCTTTCCTTCACCCGCTTTCGCCGGAAGATCGGGAATCTTTGGCACCGTGATATTTAACCCCGTGTTGGCGCGGCACAAAATCAATTGCGGTTCGTCCGTTTCCACCGGAACCACTTTCGGTAACGGCAACTTCGCTCGTTTCAATTCCTCGGTGAGAATCGGTTCAAGCCGTTTCTGTTCTTGGACCGGAACACGCAGTTCCAGCGAACCGGTCAAAGCGAATTGACCGTCAACCGTTTCGATTTTCTTTGGATAAGGCACCAACGCCAAATCCGCCGAAAAAACCGGCACGGTCAAAAGAAACATTGCACAAAGGCCTAAAGATTTCAAAGTACGCATGTTGTTTTCCTTGTAAAAAGAGGAGTGAGTTGTTAATCTTGCAGTTCGTATTTTAACGTCTTGTTTCCTTTGATTTCCAGCGTGATTTCCAAAGGCGTGGTTTGGGCGTCGGCGTATTTTTCCGGGAGATGGTTATGACTTTTGGGAACCGGTGTCGGTCGACCGCGCCGGAAAAATTCCTGCGTTTCCTCAAAGGTATAAACTTTTTCAGGAATATTTTTTGTGATCACAACCTTGTATTTTCCGGGAAACACACCATCTTTCGGCTGAAGCGTCATCATCACAAACTTTCCGTTGACGTCGGTTTCAGCGGAAGCGGGACGCTGTTCAGGAACGTTGGCCCCGCCATCCGGCACGAACAATACCA
The DNA here is from genome assembly GCA_031274255.1 of Planctomycetaceae bacterium. Classification (GTDB taxonomy): domain Bacteria; phylum Planctomycetota; class Planctomycetia; order Pirellulales; family Thermoguttaceae; genus WRMR01. Next base: position 27,139 of record JAISQK010000070.1, read on the forward strand.
ACGCTCCTTCCACCGGCTTCCCGTCATAAAGGACAACACCCGAAGCCGGAGCAAGACCGGACAAACCGTTTTGAGTACAGCCGGCGGGAAACAAAACGATCAAACCTATCAAAAGAATATTATATCGGTTCATTGTATTATAAAGGGTTGAAATGTTAATGTCACGTCACCCCTGAATACGTTACGTATCAGGGATGACTGTCACTTTCGCCGCCGTTCCGGGAACCGCAGGCTCCCCAGACACCGTAAGGCGACGGCTTGCCAGGATTGTGGTAAGTCCCGTTGGTTGCATGGACGTAAGGCACGGAAAGACCCGCTGTTCCCGGTGTTGTTGTACTGACCGTATCCGAAACAAACGAAACGGAAGCGTCGCCCCACGTCACATTGACACCGCCGGTATGATAACTGGTCGGCGGCAGCAAGGCACCGTCTCCGACACCGCCTGCGGTACAGGAAGGTGAGTTCGGCGGCAGAAACGTATTAAAATAACAAAAACATGTTTCGGTTGCCTGCATCCGGTGACCGATAAAATGTTCCATCAACTGCGCGTCGGCAATGGAATCTTTGTAACTATTGCCGTTTCCTCGTGAATCAAGACAACTTTGCGGCCCCGCCCCTGTCGCGTGGGCAAACCTGTTATCACTTCGCCAACTGGAACGCAAGGCCCGCCGGTTTCCATTGCCGATGCAGCGTTCACTCATAAAAAGCGTGTTGCTCAAACCGTCTTCAATGGCGGAAAACGGACGGGATTCGTCGTAACAAAAAGGTGCCCGCGGTACCTTTGTCGTGTACCAGTCATAAGCGTCGCCCCATGAAAATACATAATTGTTGCGTGAAATCATCGTCAGTCCTTCCGTATTCCAGCCCGAAAGGGTGGAATTGGTCAGTGCCACACTATCGCGCCAGGCGGACGATTGCGGATCCCAATTCGAGGGAATCGGCGGCGTGGTGACTCCGGTTCCTTCACTGTCGGAGGGACAAAGCAATGTCGAAATCACACCGACCCAGCCGGGATTGTATGCCCAGGGAATTTGCTGAAAACCTGTTGCAGCGATGGATTCGTAACGTGCGGTTTCCTCAAAAAACGGCAGGATTCGCGGGAACGGAGATAATTGACCTCTACCATTGCCGGCGGCCGAGAAAAAACCCGGCAAGGCGTTATACGCATTATGGTAGTTGTGAAGGGCAAGTCCTAACTGTTTCAATTTGTTACTGCACGACATCCGCCGGGCGGCTTCGCGTGCCGCCTGGACCGCAGGCAAAAGAAGAGCAATCAGGATACCAATGATTGCAATCACCACCAAAAGTTCGACCAGCGTAAAAGCCTGCCTTTTCTTTCCAATCCTACCCCCCCCCAGTTTAACATTGCGGTTTTTTGACATAGTTTTTCTTGACATGATTTTTCTCCTGTGAAAAAGGAAATTTGTACGGAACGGGTTACAGAGGACGACAAAAGTCTCATCTGCTCCTCACTTATTCTTACTTTACACAAGTTTAAGTGCCGGATGCGGAATGGACAACTCAATTTTGCGCAACATCGCAAAGAAATTGCGCACGCCGTGACAAACAGCGGTGCAAATTAATGTAAGAATGTTATAATTTGCAGACTCAATTGCCCTTCATGGAATAAAAAGAATTCGCTCCGAAAGATGAAACAGCAGAATCAAATTCCCAAAGTTGCCGTGATGGTGGAAACGTCGCGCGGTTATGCCCGTGATATTCTGCGCGGTGTTTTGCGGTATGAAGTTTTGTACGGTCCCTGGGAACTGTATGCCGTTCCCGGCGGACGGGAAGAGCAACATCTTCCTGATTGGACGGTTTCCGGTAAGAGAGGCAAAAAGGGAATCATCGCTCATATCACAACAGAGGAAATGGCCAAAGAAATCATTGCCGTTCCGTTGCCGACGGTTTCGGTTTTTCCGACAGACGATATTCCAGACATTGCGAAAAAAATTCGTTCTTACAGCGAAGTCCGTTGTGATTCCGCTGCAATCGGCCGGATGGGAGCAGCGCATTTGTTGGAACGTCATTTCCTTTATTACGGATTTGTCGGCGAACTTTACGATGCCGATTGGTCGCGGTTACGGCGTGATGCTTTTTGTGAAACGATCACTCAAAACGGTTATGAAACTTTTCTTTATCCGACTCCTTCACCGGAAGAATCGGATTGGACAGCAGAACAACACCGTTTGTCCCGTTGGCTTCAAACACTTCCCAAACCTATCGGGATTTTTGCCGCCACCGATATTCGCGGACGCCGTGTCATTGAGGCATGTCATAAAGCCCGAATCGCGGTTCCCGACGAAGCGGCGGTTTTGGGGGTCGATAACGACGAACTGTTTTGCGAAACGATCACGCCGAGACTTTCCAGCATTTCGATTGACGCGGAACGAGCCGGTTATGAATCGGCGGCACTTCTGAATCAGTTGATGTTTGGCGGCAAAGAACGGACCTCTGCCGTCTTTGGTCCGCTTCGGACCGTTTCGCGGCAGTCCAGTGACTTTTATCGTGTTGAGGATAAAATGGTTGCCGAAGCGTTAAAATATATTCAAACCCATTATTCCCAGCCCATCGGTGTTCCTGATATTGTTCGGGCGACAAAGGGGTCGCGGCGGATTTTGGAAATAAGATTTAAGAAAAACATGGGACATTCCATCATGGAAGAAATCAAAAAACGGCGGCTCAACAAAGTGAAACTTTTGTTGCTTGATTCGGATTTGTCTCTCGAAGAAATCGCCGAACACTGCGGTTTTCAGAGCAAAAACTATTTGATCAACGTGTTCCGCAAAGAATTTCATATGACAATGGGAGCGTTCCGCGAATCGCATCACCATCCCGTCAGAAAGAGGCTCCGCTAAGAGAAATGCGCAAAATCGTTGTGTGATTTCGCAAAATGAGGTTGACACATTTTCTTCTTTCTTTACATTAAATCAATACGGTTATTCACTGAAACAAAAGAAAGTTAATCCGTTATGGCAGCAATTTACTACGTCGGCGACTGGGCGGTGATGATCGGTCCGATCTTTGCCGAAACCCCTTTCAACTACGCCGTCAAAGGAACCGACATTTTCAATTATGGAAAATGGCTCAAGAATGCTCTGGAATCGTCGGGCGATCATGAGGTTCACAGTGTCCCGGCCTGGGAATTTTACCGGCTCGCTCCCGGCGAATATGAAAAAATCATCGACCGGCACGACATTCTCATTTTTTCGGATGTCGAAGCGAAAAATTTTCAACTGGTACCATCCTTTTTTGACCGGCGTCAATTCGGTACGAAACCGTTGACATTTCCTGACCGTGTGCGTTTGACAACAGAGGCACTGAAAAACGGTAAGCACATGATGTTTCTCGGCGGATGGCTCAGTTTCAACGGCGAAATGGGAAAAGGAGGCTGGGGCCGGACCGGTCTGAAAGAGATTCTTCCGGTGGAATGTCTGGAATACGAAGATCTTTGCGAAAGTACGGAAGGTTGGTCGGCAACACCGTTGTTGAAAGAACATCCGATTTTGAACGGCATTGATCTCTCGACATTACCGCCTGTTCTCGGTTACAATAAAGTCAAACCACGGAACAATAATGGAAAGAATAATGTTAATACGGAAGTTGTTGCCGTGTGGAAAGACACCGATGATCCGATGATCGCAACGGGACAATTCGGCAAAGGACGTGTTCTGGCCTATACTTCCGATCCGGCTCCGCATTGGGGATGTAACTTCGTGTATTGGGATAAGTACTGTCAACTTTGGCAAAACGCCGTTCGGTGGCTGTTATCACGGCAACACTAAAATAAAAAAGAGAGACTTTGATGTTGGCAGCATTAACGATGGGTTCGCTGGACTGGATTGTTTTGATTTTGTCGCTTGCGGTCTGTTTTTTTCCGGCGTTGTTTTTTGGCAAACGGTCGGGAAAAAACACGTCGGAATTTTTTGCGTCCGGTCGAAGTGTGCCGTGGTGGTTGATTGGTGTTTCCATGGTCGCCACAACTTTTGCCGCTGACACACCAAATCTTGTTACGCAATTTGTGCGGGAACAGGGGGTTGCGGGCAACTGGGCGTGGTGGGCGTTTACACTAACCGGAGTGGCAACGGTTTTCTTTTACGCCCGGCTTTGGCGGCGCAGTGAAGTGATGACGGATCTTGAGTTTTATCACGCCCGTTACAGCGGAAAAATCGCAACATTTGTCCGCGGGTTCCGTGCCGTTTATCTTGGATTCTTTTTCAACTGTATCATTCTCGGAAACGTCAATCTTGCCGCCTGTAAAATTGCGGGAATTCTTTTCGGGTTTGATTCGTGGCAGACACTTTTGACTGTCGGTTTTGTCGATTTGGCGTTCGCCATGTATGCCGGGCTTTGGGGAGCGTTGGTTATTGATATGTTCCAATTTTGCCTGATGATGACCGGTATTACGGCGATGGCGTATTTTGCCGTGAACAACGAAACGGTTGGCGGACTTCATGTCATGATCGAAAAAGTCGGAGCCATGAGCGGTCCGAACGGAATTCATTATTTGAACATGTTTCCCGATTTCACGAACAACTGGGAGATGGCGGTTGCGGTGTTTGTCATGCCGCTTGCGGTTCAGTGGTGGGCCACATGGTATCCGGGTTCCGAACCGGGCGGCGGAAGTTACATTGCGCAACGGATGCTTGCTTCGAAATCAGAAAAAGATGCACTGGGCGGCGTCCTGTTTTTTAACGTTGCCCATTACGTTTTACGTCCGTGGCCCTGGATGATTACCGCGTTGGCCTCGCTGGTTGTTTTTCCGACATTGCCGGACATTCACGCGGCGTTTCCTCATTTGGACAAAAATTTTCTCGGTAACGATATTGCGTATCCGGCAATGATGCGTTTTTTACCGGCCGGCTTTTTCGGACTGATGGTTGCGGCGTTGTTTGCGGCCCGGTCTTCCACTTTCCTGACGCATCTGAATTGGGGAGCGTCTTATTGTGTTCACGATTTTTACCGGCTTTTTATTGCGCCGGGCCAATCGGAAAAGCATTATGTTTTGGCGGGACGTCTTGCCATTTTGGTTATTTTTATTGCAAGCGGGTTGATGGTGTTTGTTCTGGAGTCGGCAAAAGACGGATTCGGTATTTTGCTTCAAATCGGTGCGGGAACCGGTTTGCTTTATCTGGTTCGCTGGTTTTGGTGGCGCGTCAACGCCTGGTGTGAATTGACGGCAATGATCGTGTCATTCCTTGTTTCCGCGTTGTTTTTGACCGGGGACAAACTTGCCTGGTGGTGCAGCAATACCGAAAAATCGCGGATGATATCGGAGCAATTCGGTAACGGTATTATTATATTAAGTACGCATCAACGGTTGTTGATAACAGTTGCGGTAACAACCGCAGCGTGGATATTGACTGCGTTTTTGACACCGAAAACAGACATGAATATTCTTGTGCAATTTTATCGAAAGGTGAAGCCGGGCGGCCGGGGTTGGGAACCCGTCCGCAAAGCCGCCGGTATCCGCCGCGAAGAAGTCCGCAATACCGGTGACAGTCTTCCTATGGCACTGGTCGGCTGGAGCTGCGGATGTGCCATGATTTGGTCAAGCCTGTTTCTGGTCGGCAATCTCCTTTACGGCCGTACCTTTTTCGCCGCGATTTGCGGAACCGTGTTTGTTGCCAGTACCGCCGGAACAATAACGATTGTCAATAAACTCTGGAAATAGAATGCAATCCGGTGAAAATGGGGCTTTGCTTCAAACGCGGCTCACGGCGTCAATGTTGGAATCCTTCGTAAAAATAGAGCGAAAAAGCATCGGCGATGGTGGAACGTCCGACCATTCCCTTTGTGAAAGAAACCAATCCCCCCGTCAGTGGTTTTGTGTTCGGACATTCCGTTATCGCAGTCCTGTCAAATCCGTCTTCGTATTTCCGTCGGGATGGCTTTCATGGTATTTCTCCTGATTGATTTCTTGCCAATTCTCTCAACGACTTCATGTTATCCACAGGACAAAAAGTATAACAAAAAATCAAACCACGTCCATACCAATTGCTAATCCGCTCTTGCCGTCCGGTCGTTCTGTATGTAATGTTAAAACGTGAAGGTTTCTTTTTCTTCTTCCGCCGTATCGGCATCAATAACCTGGGGTTGCGCCATTTGCCGGGACATCAGATTAATGCATACAAACTCACGGAGTTGGCTCGAAGGCTGTGTTGAGGAAGCCGGAAACATGGCGGCAAAAGTATTTCTTGCAAGATAGATCGGCGTTAAAACCAAACCAAACGGAACGCCCCACCATCCCATGACGAATGTCACCAGAAAATTCCAGAGATTTGATTTTTTCGCACAAGAAGCACACGAAATTTTCGGAATCGTTCGGTACTGCGTGAGAATGAGAAACGACATCACCCGATAAGAATAGTGAAAGTCCACAGGTCCCGGACCACCGCAATAGGGACATTCTCCTTGATGAATCTTCTCCAGTGACTCTTCGACAAGCTCCTCAGGAACCGTTTCATAGGCCTGATTCGTGAAAGCCGCATCAAAACATTTTTGATTACAATAACGCAATGTCCCCTGTTTGACCCCGCCGAAAAGAATCTGTTGACCGCAATGAGCACAGACTGACATAGAGGAATCTCCCGATGTTTACAGTTGATATAATAAACATTACATACTTTAATAATGTTATAAAGTAAACCGGCAAAAATGGCAAGACAGAATTTGTCTGAAAATTATACTGCAGATAAAGTCTTGATTCAACCACCATTGGCGGAATTTTCAATGGAACCTGTCATTTTGGAAGGAGGACGCAGAACATCAAAAGCGTCGAGAGGGAGATTCCTCACGAGAAAAAACAGAATCACCATCACGAGTACTCCCCGATAGAGGGCGTTTTGGTAGGGAAACGGGAATGGTCTATGCAAAAAGGAAGTCCAAAACCACCGTACCGTCAAAAAGAAAATCAACGGCAGCATGGTCATTGCCAGCGGATTGCACCTCAAACTCCAAAGGAAATGGCCATTCAACAGGTAATGACATGCCCGCATGGACCCGCAGCCGGGACAGTAAAGCCCTGTGACCGTGTGAAACGGACATGACGGAATAAAGCCGTAATCCGCCGGATGCTTGTAAAACAGGAGTCCGCCGGTCAAAAGCAACACGACCGCACCAACCGCGAAAAAAGACCTTTGCCGCGGTTTCATGGACGGAAACATTTCCGGCGGTTGAGGGATTTTCTGCGGCGGTTCCGGCTGTGACATGGGAAACAGGAGTCAGGAATTAAAATCCTCCCCCTCCATTGTTACCGGAAACGGCGGCGACTACGGCGATGATAATATAAATGGCTATTAAAGCGACATAGCCGATCAAACCGATGAAGAGCCATTTCTTTGCTTTGGCGGCATCTTCCTGTGCTTTGGAAAAGTTTCCGACTGACTTTGCGGAATTGGCCTGCACGGAATAAACGATGCCGACAATCCCCAACGCCGGGCAACAGAAGAGCGTTTCCAAAATTGCCCAAACAAGATAATCCGGCACGTGCTGCGACGGTACGGTATAACCGTCATCCTCCACATTCGTGAAAGCATACGGATTGTTGTTATCATAATCACTCACAGATTTCTCCTCAAAAATGTCCGGATGTTACGGAATCGTTTCGGGGACGCACAAACAATCCCCCGCATATTTGAGAGTTTAGCAAAAAATGTCTGAGGATGCAACAGAGCCGAAAGATTTTTCCTTTTTGAGCTTTTCTTTCAGGCAAATCGGAAGAATGACGCTTTCGATTTCCGTATCAGGAAATTGACAGACATCAAGTTTGTCGAGTTTTCGGAGAGCCGCCTTGCTCATCCGATTAAAACGACAGGATCGTCAGGAGATTACACGAATTGTCTTTCCTCACTCGTTTTCAGAGGATGCCGGGGGCCGGAATGCAAAACAACCTGATTGTTGTCGGGACGTGTCACACAGCCGCCTTCATTATACTTGAAGTTTTTCGTGACTTTGTCAAGTTCTTCCGCTGTTCTGGTGATGGATTTCACGGCATCGGACGCGGTCATCACACTGGTGTTGTTCTCTTCGGCGGTATTGCTGATGTTTGTAATCGCCTGACTGACTTCCTTGAGACTCTCCGTCTGTTTTTCCGACTCCTGAGAAATTTTCGAGATGAGCTGGCTGACTTCGCCCGCCTGTTCGGTGATCCGGTTGAGTGATTCCGATGTTTCACGCATAACGGCACTTCCTGAAGCCACATGATTGATCGACTCACCGATCAACGCCGTCGTCTCCTGAGCCGCTTTGGCGCTTCGTGCGGCAAGATTGCGGACTTCCTCGGCAACGACGGCAAATCCCTTGCCGTGTGTTCCGGCACGTGCGGCTTCCACCGCGGCATTCAAGGCGAGGAGATTCGTCTGAAACGCGATTTCGTCAATCACATTAATGATTTTTTTGATTTCGCCGGAACTTTGAGTGATGGCTTCCATGGACTGCACCATCTGTTCCATTTTCTTTTTTCCATCCCCGGAGGTGTGCATCGCCATGGTCGCAATGGAGTCGGCGTTTTTCGCATTCTGAGCGTTCTGTTCGGTCTGCGAGTTCAAGGCGTTCACCGCCGAAGACACTTCCCGGAGCTGTACGGCGCTTTTCGAAGTGTTGTCAACAAGAATCTGATTGGAACCGGCAAGCTGATTTCCTTCATGATACACCGTGTGAGCGAGCGAACTGAGGTCTTTGATTGAATCGAACAGTCCATACCGCATGGCGATCAGCGCCGTTCCGAGTGTGTCTTTTTCCGAGGTGAGCGGCACCCAGGTGGTCAGGTCTCCTTTAGCGATGGAAAGTGCCACTTGCGTTTTTTCCCTCAATGACGCCGCCACTTTACGGAACGACTGCGCAAGAGTTCCGAGTTCGTCATGAGTGTTCATGTCGAGTTCAAAATCCAGATTGCCGTCGGTCAGTTCCCTCGCGGCGTCGGTGATTTTGTGGATGCGTCCCACGATTCTCCCTACGACAAAAAACAGAATGGCAATGAAAACAAGGAGTCCGGCGACGGTGATCGTCAGATTGGTGAAAACATTCGTCATGATCGCCTGATTCTGCGTCTCCGAGGGAATCCCGGAAAAAAGGACTCCCATGACACTTCCGTCACCGGCCAAAATGGGAGAGTAAAACACTCTCATCCGCTTTCCCTGAACATAGGTGCTGGTGAAACAGTCTTTCTTCTGTTTGAAAACAACCTGCTGCACTTCGGGATTGTCCAGTTTGGTTCCGACGGCACGGGTCCCGTCCGGTTGACGCAGTGTCGTTGCGATGCAGACATCGCCCAAAAAAGTGGTGCTGTCCACATCAAAATTTTCTTTCAAGGTGTCAATCCATTTTTCCGTGTCCAACCGGTAGCCGCATGTGATGACAGCCGACAGCCGGCCGTTTTCATCTTTGAGCGGCACGGCGGCGCGGATCGCCAGTTTGATGGAAGCGGTTGTTTCATAAGACACGCATTTCGCTTTTCCGTCCCGGATGTCCTGATAGCAGAGGAGCGAATCAAGAGAGTCTCCGAATCTTTCCGGCTTGTTTGTCCGGAAAATCACGTTGCCGTCCCGGTCGAGAATCGTGAAAAAGTCGCATGGTTTCGTCAAAATCAACGACTCCAGATGCTTTTTGATCGTCTGACGGTCTCTTGCCTGGATGGCCTTGGTGAAGACCTCCTGTTTCGTCAGACTCCCCGCCTGATCCAGTGCAAAATCCTGCAAAAGGGCCAACTCATGTTTCAGACTCTTGGCCACCGCATGAACCTCACTGTCCAGCGAGTTTTCCACATGATGCTTGAAGGTGAACGTACTGACCGTCAAGGTTGTTCCCACAAGGGCAATGACCAGTATGATGACCGGAATCAGTATTTTCGGAAAAACGCCGTGAAGTATTTTCATTGGAAACCTTTCAGTTGAATTTTTTATTGTATTTGGAAAAACGATCTGACATGCGGGACATTGTTCATAATATTATTGCTTATCATGAAAAGTTTTTTTCCCGTTCCGCAATAATCGTTGAAAAAACAGGCCGCCGTGTTTTTTTAATTGCTGCTGTCGTCATAACCGATACAGCTTAAATGAAAAACCTGCAAAACCGGAATGTCCTATCCCTCTCTTTTGATTCTCTTATAGGGCTGTCGGCCTCCCATTTGCTCCAGTGCCGTCTCAATCTCCTCGATTCCCTGACCGTAATCATAGCGGCTGAGCGATTTTTCAATTCTGCGGATGTGATCCGCGGTTTCCGTATCCCATGCGTAATCCGCGAGTCCTGCAAAAGTTCTGCCGGCCTGCCGGGCGTTATATTGCTTCAAATATTGCGACATCTCCTCCAGAGCCGTGCGGAGCCGTTCCATGTCCGGCGGCTGTTTTTCATGGGATTCGGTGTCCTCCCCGGAATAGCCGCGAACCGCGTCCACCGTTGTCTGACAAAGTTCGAAAAACGCATCCAGATGTTTTCCGATCCGCGTGACATTCCCTTCCTTTCCCGCCGTTTCCAAATCTCCGGCCAGAGTGGAAAGCGGTGCGGCCCCGATCGTTCCGGCGATTCCCTTGACGGCGTGAAATTTGATCGTCAGCATTTTCCAGTCTTCGTCGGCATAACTCCGCTGAATCGTTTGAATGTCTTCTTCCAGCGTTTTCAGGAATGTTTTCAGGTTCATCCGGTAATTTTCCCCGTCGCCGCCGGAATACCGAAGCCCGGTTGGAACATCCAGAAGTTTTTCTTTTTGTTCCATTCTTCCGCAGTTACCCCCCCCCCCTATTTTATCGCAAATCACTCCGTCCGCCGCCGGAATCCCGCCGTATTGGGTTTGTGACGAAACCTGCACCGGGGACTGCCGAAATTCCGGAATCCAGGCGGTCATAATCTTTTTCAGTTCGGCCGGGTCCATCGGTTTGGCAATGTAATCATTGAGACCTGCATGAGCCATTTCCTCACGGATTTCGGCAATGTCGTTCGAGGTCGCCAGAATGACCGGCAATGTGACAAAATCCTCTCCCTTGCGGCGGAGAATTTTCGTTGTCTCCATACCGTCCATGTCCGGCATCATGTGATCCATGAGAACAAGGTCGAACCGTTCCTTGCTCAGGATTTCCACCGCTTCCCGTCCGCTGTCCGCCGTCCGAACGGTCATTCCGTAGGAAGCGAGCAAACCGGACGCCGCTTGCAGACTTGTTTTACTGTCATCCACAACCAGAACTTTTTTCGGTGTTTTTCCGCTCATGAAACTACCCTCTGTTTTCTATTCTTCTCTGACTTTTCCTGTTGACGACCGTTTCCATTTCGGGATGGTCTCCTTGATTCCTTTGAGATTTCCTCAAATCTCGGCTCCCATTTTCCGGAGTTCGAGAAACCGGCGGCGGTAATCGTCCAGTTTCAACTGCAGCCGGATCCGGCGGAGCAGCAGTTCCGGCATCACGGGTTTGATGATGTAATCGGCGGCTCCCAGACTCAGACCGGTCAGTTTGCTTTCCTCATCGTCGCGTGTTGTGAAAAAAATCACGGGAACGGACATCCGGCCCGGATCCGCCTTGATTTTTTCAATCAATTGGAAACCGTCCATCTCCGGCATTTCCACGTCCAGAAGAATCAGGTCCGGCCGGTGATACTTCAAATACACCAATGCCCGGTCCGCTGTCGCAAACGGAACCGGATTGAACTCCGTTTCCAGGATTTTTTCAATCGTCGAGAGGATCATGTAGGAATCATCCACGATCAGGATGATTTTTCTTTCCCTGATGTCGGCCGGCGTTTCAATACCGATACGGCTCCGTTCCAGAAACCCCTCCAGCGTTCCTTTCAGGTCATTATCCTGTTTGTTCCGCTTGTCCGTCTCAATTTCCCTGATTTGTTCCCCGGTCCGTTTTTGGAACTGTTCCAGACGTTTCCGGTAATCGTAAAGCTCCAGTTGCATGTGAATCCGGTGAAGCAGGATTTCCGGCAGAACCGGTTTGGTGATGTAATCCACCGCTCCCAGACTCAGACCGGCCAGTTCATGCCGGGCATCGTTCTGGGAGGTGAAAAACAGAACCGGCGTCATATCCATACGGGGGTCGGCGCGGAGTTTGATCACGGTTTCATAACCGTTCTGTTCCGGCATTTCGATGTCCATGATAATCATATCCACCCACGCCCCCTGTAAATACTTTAGCGCGGATGTTCCCGAAATGAAAAGGACCACTTCAAACTCCTTTTCAAGCAGCCCTGCCATCATGTCAAGAATGGCGGGCGTATCGTCGACCACCATTATCGTTTTTCTGGTCTTCGGATTTTTGTCCTGTTTGTTCCGTTTGTCCGTCTTCGCTTTCTCAATGTCCTGTTTGCCCGGCTTGTCCGCTTCTGCTTTTTTGGCTTGTCCGGTCTGTTCCTGGAACCGCTCCAGACGTCTCCGGTAATCGCAGAGTTCCAGCTGCGCATGAATCCGGTGGAGCAGAATTTTCGGCAGCACCGGTTTGGTGATGTAATCCACCGTTCCCAGACTCCGTCCGCCGAGTTTATGCGGAGCGTCGTTCCGCGAGGTGAGAAACAAAACCGGCGTCGTGTCCATGCGGTGGTCTGTGCGGAGCCGGAGTACCGTTTCGTAACCGCTCATCTCCGGCATTTCGACATCCATGATAATCATATCCACCCACGATCCCTTCAAATACTCCAGCGCAGAACGTCCCGAAGAGAAAGGCACAACCTCAAATTCTTTTTTAAGCAGCACGACGATCGTCTTGAGAATGGAAGGCGTGTCGTCAACAACCATTATTGTTTTTCTGGTCATGGTGATATCTACTCAAACCGGTTCATGGATCATATCTGGAAATTTTCCGCCTGATGGCATTTCCGCAGTAATTCCTCCGTAAGCGTGATCGCTTCTTCAAATTCCGAAAGCAGAATGTTTTGTGCAATTTCATGGAGCGGCTCCCGGATTCCCGTGTTCCGGGCAAGCAATTCCGCCATGATGTTGTCCACCGTCCGTGTCTGCATTTCTTCAAGAGCGGTTTTCAGATGTTCCAGCCTGTCGTTCAGGAAACGGTCATTCTCTTCCGCCTCTTCCGTCGGAGCGGTTTTCTGTTCCGTTTTTGACGTCAGAAAATTCTTCAACCGTTCATGGAGAGCATTCAATTCGCTGACAAATTCCTCATTGTTTGCCGTGATGCAAACCAGGTCTTCCTTTTTTGCGGCGTTTTCCAGCAAGGCGGCTTTTTGGGACAGCGACGGTACGCCGATCATCGCAAGCGCACTTTTGAAACCGTGAACCGTTGTGGCGTAAAGTTTCATGTTCCCGGATTCCAGCGATTGCCGGATCGTATCGAATTTGTCGTTCACATCCGTGCAAAAACTGCGGAGAACAAGCAGATAGCCGTCCGGAGTTCCGCCTGTCCTGGCGATTCCCGCCCGAACATCAACCCCCGGTATGGCGAGAAACGGTTCCTCCTGATACTGCCGGTGTCTGCCTGCGGAATACTCCTCCTGTTTTTCTTTAGGAATCCACTTGCCGAGAATGGAATTCAGTTTCCCTGTTTCAATCGGTTTGGCGAGGAAATCGTCCATTCCGTTCTGAAGAAACATCTCTTTCATGCCGGAAACCGCGTTGGCCGTCAGTGCGATGATCGGCAGTTTTTTGAAACGTTCCCCCGAAAGTGCCCTGATCCGGCTTGTCGCTTCAATACCGTCCATTTCCGGCATCATGTGATCCATGAAGACCAGATCATAGGAAAACTGTTTGACGAGATCAACCGCTTCGGCCCCGCTCATGGCAAAGTCGATCTGCATTTTGTAAGGCAGAAGCAGACCTTCGGCCACACTCAGATTGGTTCTGATGTCGTCCACGACGAGAATCCGCGCCGTCGGAGCCTGAAAATGAACGCGGAATTCCCGTTCCTCTTCGAAATGACCGCCGTCCGTCACGTTGTTGAGCAGGTTGGCGATGGCAAGCGAATGAGCGGGCAACATGACGGTCCGGACATTTGCCAGGTCGGATTGCTCAATGTTCTCGGAAAACAACGCGATTTTCGTGCAGGAAGGAAGGTTGCAGAGAATGTTTCTCAATCCTTCATAAGCAAACGACGCCAGAAAGATAAACGTGTACTGATTGACCCGGACATCTTCATAAAACTCGGATTGTCCTTTGACGATTTTGTATCGGACTTTCAGACTGTCGAGTGTTTTGCAGAGGGATTCCGCATAAAGGGAACGCGATTCGTACAAAAGGACGGAATGTTCCTCGGGATGGTCAACGGAAGCAAACGGAGTGTCGTTTTCATAGATTTGCGGCAAGGTGACCGTGAAGGTGCTTCCCTGTCCGTACACGCTTTCAAAAGTGAGTTTTCCCTCCATCATCGTGGTCAGATTCAGTGTGATGGGTAAACCGAGTCCCGTTCCTTCCCCTCCTTTGTTCACGGTCAGGTCGAACTGGGCAAAGTCGTCGAACAGCCTCGCCTTGTCTTTCTCCCTGATGCCGATACCGGTATCGGTCACGCAGAAGGTCAGAAGGATGATATGAGCGGCCTGTTTCGTCCCTGTCACGGAAAGTGTGACCGATCCTTCACGGGTGTATTTGACGGCGTTGGAAAGGAGGTTCAGAAGAATCTGTCTTACGTGCACCACATCGCCGGAAAGATTGTTCGGCAGCTTCGCATCGACCTCCACGGGAAACTGAAGCGACTTTTCCCGAAGTCTCATCCGTATGATGTTGACCACATCATTGATCAGCGAGGAAAGCGTGTATTTTTCGTGGAGGATTTCCATTTTTCCCGATTCAATCTTCGAAAAATCGAGAATGTCGTTGATGATCGCAAGCAGATTGACGCTTGCGTGTCTGATATTGTTCGCGTATTCGAGGATTTTCGGAGGCAGTATTTCCCTGTCCCGTAAAATCAGGTCGGACATTCCTGAGATGGCGTTCATCGGCGTCCGGATTTCGTGACTCATTCTGGCGAGAAAGGTCGATTTACTCTGATTGCGGATATCCGCTTCCTCTTTCTCCCCGTAGAGCCGGACCAGAAAAAAGCAGAGAATCGACATGTGAATGAAACCAAGGAGCAAAAGGACGATCCCCATCTGGCTGACCAGCCGGTAATAATGGGCAACCGGCGTCACGGACGTGACATACCAGCCGTTTTCCATCCGCCAGGAAAAAAAGATTTTGACGCTTCCGTCGTCATCCTTAAACCGGACGCCGTGAATCTCCTTTCCCTCGCGAATCCGTTTTGCAAGCTCGCTGCCGCTCTTGCTGATTTCAGAAACGTGTCTTCCCAGCCATTTATGGTCGTGGAATGCAAGAACATGCTGTTGTTCATCCAGCAGTAAGGCATATCCTCCTCCGGGCATACGCAGTCCTTCAATTGTATCGGAGATCACGTCAAGGTCGAAATCAACGGCGAGAACGCCGCACGGTTTCCCGCCGTTTTCCGGGTTTTCGAAAATCTGCTTGGAAACGGTGATGCAGAGGTGACCGGTCTGGGGGGAACGGTGAGGCTCCGAATAATAAAACTTTCCTTCTTTTTCAATGGCTCCGGCATACCAGGGGTCCGACATCGGATTGCAATCGGGCGGCGGTTCCCAGCCAGTGCTGTCCAGAAATTTTCCGTAAATTTCACCGAAAATACTGTTAAAAGCAAACCCCTTGATATTTTTTTCATGGAGAAAACGGACGGTGTCCGTGAGGAAATTCCTGACCTCCTCCGGACTGTTTCCGGTTGCAATCATGTGCTCGACGGTGAATGTGACGTTGGTAAGGATGATTTCCGTCCCCGAACGGAGCGAGTAGGCGCGGGAACGTGAGGAGGCCATGATCTCCTGGGCGTTAACGTCAATCTGCCGTGTGATGATGGTGCGGACGTAAAAATAACTTACGACAACCATGGTCAGAAAAGCCGCGGCGACAAACAGTAACTGCTTATAATTTTGTTGAATTGTTGTTATTTTTATCATGAGAATCATCCGGTGTTTCTGACTTTGCAGAGAACGTATTATTTCGTGAAGTTATGTTTCGTGGAGTTGTTTTTACGGCCCGGTTTGCAGAATGTTTTCAACCCGTTCCAGAAGTTCCTGCGGTAAAAACGGTTTGGTGATGTAATCGGCGGCGCCCACCAGACTGCGGCATTCCCGTTCGTCGTCGCAGTTGGTTCTGGCGGTCAGAAAAATGACCGGTATTTCAGCCGTCACGGGATCGGCTTTGAGACGTCTGATGACTTCATAGCCATCCATTCCGGGCATCTCAATGTCCAGAAGAATGAGGTCCGGTACCGTCCGCTCCAGCATTCGGAACAGTTTTTCGCCCGACGGAATCGTGATCACATCGTAGTCTTTTCCCAGAATATTCTTGCCGTTCACCAGGTTGGTGATATTGTCGTCAACCAGCATGATTTTTTTGATTTCATCGGACATAAACATCAATTCCTCTTGGGAGCCGCAATCAATTCGGACAGGACGCTCCTCTGAATCCCGTTCCTGTCCAACTATGTCATATTTCAAACAGCATGATAAGAAAACATGACATGATAGAAAATATTACCATCCTGATTAGAGCGGATTTGCCTGAACCCTGTTTGAACCCGAAAATCCGCAAAGGACAACAGAGTTTATCACCTCTTGTTGCCCTTTCAAGTCTGCGTGAATGGCCCGTTTGGAATGTTTTATTGGTTGACGCAGAACGTATCCGGCCGCGAGCCGCGGCGGGCGGTTTGCCTGATATTTATTTATGGCATAGAGAAGAAGATAAAGCAGACAAGAAAGCGCGTGCTTATAAACACCAATCGTTAGAGGAGAAAGAATCCTGCAGGTGGGAGTTATACTCTCAAGTTGTGTATGAGTTGAAAAAGCAGCGTGGTTATTGGAAAATGGTAAGTGAAAACAAAAAGCATCATTTTACAAGGAACCACCGCTATAAAAATAGTTTAACAGAAAGTCGGAAGTCAAGCCGGTCGTCGATCAAAAATGATCCGTCGCCAATGAAAAATTGTCA
>JAISQK010000209.1 GCA_031274255.1 Planctomycetaceae bacterium
TGTAGTCGGTCACTTTACCGCACAGAGGGGCCGGTTGCAACTTTCCGCAATTCCTTTATATTAAAGGGGTTGCGGAAAGGATTCCGAGTGTGTCAAAACTACACTCCGTTCTATGCAACGGCATGTTGCCGTGCCACGTTGGCGGCGGCAAGTGAAAAGAAATAAACATAACAGACATCATGAGTGTTGTTATTTCTCGAATTTGATGTCCTCAAGAGTCAGCTTACTATAGTCAAAGACGATTTCCTTCGGCTGCGGTTTGGGTTTGACCAGTTTTTGTGAAGCCGCCATTCCCTGAAGTCCCGCCCGTTCCAGCAGAGATTTGCCTAAAATGTCATAATCAAGCATATCCGGAGGCGGTGTCCCTTGTGCGCCGAGTTTAAGCGGATTATAGTTGATCGTGTAATCGTGTTTGGAAATGGAAACCCGCACTCCGGGGTCAAGCCGCCGGTCCGTGACGCGGACGCCGTTCACCTTGATGCCGTTGGTGCTGTTGAGGTCCTGAACATACCAATATCCTTGTGAGAGCACCAGTTTACAATGCTTTGAGGAAATATTACTGAAACGGAGAACAATATCGCAGTCCTCCCGACGTCCGACAAAAAGCTCCTCTTTGAGAAGAGGAATATTGTCACCTCCCCCGACGGGGACAAGCTCACCATACATTTGACCCAACTCCAATAAATTACTGACTTGTTACGCAATTATAATCGGCGGCGGCTGAAAATCAACATCCATCAGAAAGTCTTAGCAAAAATCGGGCCAAACTTTATTTTATGACAATGAAAGAACAGCCATTCTGGCAGCAAAAAGGGGACCTTTTTTACCGGCTTGGCCTGTTTTATCGGCAGGAGTTCGGGGGGCCTGTAAGAAAAATCTGTGTCGATGCCGGATTACCTTGCCCGAATGTTTCACCGAACGGACAGGGCGGCTGCATTTTTTGCAACACTGTCAGTTTTAGTCAAATCCGCCGCAACTCTTTACAAAAGGATGTGTTGCAGCCGATTCCCCGGCAGGTGAGTGAGCAAATCCGTCATGGAAAAAGACATTCTCCCCAAACGAAATATCTTGTCTATTTTCAACCATCGACGAACACCAATGCTCCGGTGGAACGGCTGCGTCGGCTTTATGAGGAGGCGATTTCTCATCCGGATGTCGTCGGACTGATTATCGGTACACGTCCGGACGCCGTTCCTGACACCGTATTGGACTTATTATCAGATTTGGCGGAAAAAACATGGCTGATGCTCGAAATCGGACTCCAGTCGGTGCATAATGATACACTCCGTTGGTTGAATCGCGGACATGATTATCAAACCTTTCTCGCCGCGGCGGAAAGAATCTCGTTGCGGAATATCCGGTTCGGTGTCCACCTTATTCTCGGACTTCCCGGCGAAGACCAAGCCGAACGGATCGAAACAGCGGTCAGGATTGCCGGACTTCCCATTCATTCGGTCAAGCTGCATCATCTCTATATTTGTGAAAATACGAAAATCGCGGAATATTACCGTAGCGGCTGTGTGGAACTCCCGTCTTTTGCGGATTACTGCCGTTATGTCGTGGATTTTCTTGAACGGCAGCCGCCGATGCGTGTCATTGACAGAATTGTCTCGGACACATCTGATGAAACGTTGATCGCCCCGGATTGGATGAAAAATCGTGCTATTTCCAAAAACCGCGTTATTGATGCCGTCACAGCCGAATTCCGCCGCCGAGACAGTTATCAAGGGAAACTTTTCCAAAGAGAAAAAGAATAAGTCCTGTACGCCACAAACGCAAAATAAAGTATTTCAAAAAAATGGAGTCTCTCTATAGACAAAATAATCGGTGTACTGTAGAATGTGGGAAAGTTACATCATTTACGCGGAAGAAAATAATTAAATGTTTTCAGAAACCGAAACTCGTGTCACTTCACAGGAATCGGCTTGCTTTTAGGATGTTTTTTCCCGATGATACTTTATTGATTCAATAGTTTTTCCGTTAAAAAATCGGAATCTTACGAAATTTGGAGTCTCTGATTATGAAATCCAAAACCAAATGGGCTGTCGTCGTTTGTTTGAGCATGTTCCTTATTAGTGAATTGTGCTCCAATCATGTTTTTGCATTTTGGGGAAACAGAACATGGAATGCGTGCGGTCCCCATTGGGGAGAACCTGGGTACTGTCCTGTGTTTCGGCCTTTGGGCGGATTGTTAAAATGTGTGTTCTGCGGCGTTTTTCCGTGTCATTGTCATGGTTATCAGAATAGCTGGAGGTCATGCTCTGATCCTTGTTTTGATTTCCATGATTGGAATGGAGCGACTGGAGCAGGTTCATGGGAGTGCTGCAGCGAGACTTTTGACGGACATTATTCTTATTCTGTTTCGCCGACTTCTCCTGTTTCACCGGCTTTTCCGTCGACGGTTGCTCCGGCTCCGGCTTTTCCGCGGCCGGATCGTCCGACTGCCGGCCCTAATATCAGCGGCAGTCGTCAGAATACAGGAAATTTCTACCAAAATCCGTTATCCTCTCCAGCAACATCACCGGTTCAACGCGGTATATCCGTTCCGAAACGGACGCCGCCGGAATCATTGGGCAACATCATCTCGACGGAAAAAACGGGAGTGACGTCGGAAACCGAGGATCCCGCCTCAATCCCGCCGACATTACAACAACCTGGAGGACATGATTCGGGACTCCCTGTTCCGCCTACCGGAATTGATTTTCCGGTACAGCCCGTTTCTCCCATACCCGGTGCGGCTCAACCGGGCGGCGGGAGTGGCAAGATTAACCTCGGAAGCGGTGCTTTTTCGATCACGGTGCCGGAAAACGCAAAAGTTTATATCAATGGTTATGAAACGAAACAGACCGGCACAACGAGAACTTATATTTCCAAAGATTTGATTGTCGGCCAGGATTACCGCTACGAAATTCGCGTTGTCGCGGAGAGGAATGGTCAACGGGTCGAGGAAACCAAATCCATTCTCTTGACCGCGGATGAGTATTCGCTTTTGACTTTTGCCCCTTTTCACCAAAGCCTCCAGCCGAGTGTCCAAATTGCCGCCAAGCCGTGAAAGCCGAAATCCATCAAATGTATTTAGACAGGCGATCCGTTGCCTAATGTGTTTGTTTTACGGTAAACTCCTATTTTGGCAGGAGGATAAGCGCGGAATCGGGCATCGGCGTCGGGGAATTGCAGCAGGTCAAAGTCAAATGACGTTTCCGCCTCCACGACAAAAGCGGAGTTCACGGGAGCCGCCGTGTAGAGCGTGGTCAGCATCCCGGTCATTTCCGCAAGCTGGGACTTGTAAAAATCGTAGGGAGGCGAACAGAAAACGAGCCATCGCCGGTCCGCCGGAAAGTATTTCCGGTCCATCGCTTTGACGAAGAAAAACGCATCCGCCTGAACCAACGGACACTGTTCCTGAAGGCGGAGTTCCTCGACATTTTGCCGCAAATTGCGCAGTGTTTGAAGATGTACCTCGACCAGAACCGCAGAAACCGCCCCGCGGCTGACCGCTTCAATGGCCAACGCTCCGGTTCCGGAGAAAAGGTCGATCACGTGGGCTTCTTTCGAGTCTGTGCTGATGAGGTTGAAGACGGCCTCACGGGTGCGGTCTTTCATCGGACGAACGCGATTGTCGCCGGTGTATTTCAGTTTACTCCCTCGCAGTTTTCCCCCGATGACACGGAGTCCCAACGGAGATTTGGGACCCGGTTCACTTCCGACGTTTCGTACAGTTTTCTTTTTATTTGATCTCATTCGTTTATTTTAGCACAAAGGATTCCCCTTTGACAGGCACCGCCCCGAAATGTACACTTGCTGGAAAGTGCGGGGCGGTTTTTTGCGACACTTCCGGCACTGTTTCGGGGTTAAAACGGTGTCACACACTACATTTCACTATTGGGTCAATGATTCTCCATGCCTGAATTTCGTTACACAGCCAGAAATCAAGAAGGTTTGAAAGTCATGGCAGTCGTCAATGCCGCGACGGAAGCGGAAGCGGTGACGTCGGTCACGTCCGGCGGTCTTTTTCTGCTGGAAATCGGTCCGGTACTGGCGGCGTCGGTCACGGAGAAAATCGGACGGATTTCCGCCCCGCGGATGGCGTCATTTTATTCGCAGCTTGCGGATCTTTTGCACGGCGGCGTCCCGCTTTTACGGTCGCTCCACATTTTGCAGGAGCAGTCGTCACAAGGAAATCTGAAAATCGTACTGGAAAAAATCTGCCGCCGCGTCGAGGAAGGGGAAATGCTCTCCGAAGCCATGCAGCGTTTTCCGACAATTTTCGGCGAAATGGCCATTCAGATGATTCGCGCCGGTATCGAAGGGGGCTTTCTTGAAGAAGCTCTTCTCCATGTTGCTCATTTCACCGAAACGCAGGGGGATCTGAAGAGCCGCGTCACAGGAGCGTTGGCGTATCCGTTGATGCTGGCGGTTTTTATGACGGTGACGGTGATCGTCATTTTGACCTATTTCCTACCGAAATTTGAGGATTTTTTCGTCGATTTGAAGGAAAAAGGGGATTTGCCTCTCCTGACGCAAATCCTGATGGGACTCAGTAAATCCATGCAGACGATCATTCCGATTGTGATTCCGTTGCTGCTCATTGCCGTTTTCATGACATATCGGTGGAGCAAAACCGAAAAGGGACGCCGTTTCTTTGACCACTGGAAATTACGGCTGCCACTGGTCGGCAAGCTTCTTGAAGGGTTCGCTGTGGCGAGATTTTGCCGGGTTCTTGGAACGCTGCTGAAAAACGGTGTGCCGATTCTCCGGTCGCTCGACATCTCCGCCGACGCCACCGGTAACCGTATCATCGGCGATACGATCCATGCCGCGTCAGGTTCCATTTCCGAAGGTCAGCGGCTTGCGGTTCCGCTTGCCAACTCGAACGCTTTTCCCAAAACAGTGGTGGAAATGATCTCCGTGGCCGAAGAGTCCAACACGCTTGACACCGTACTCATCGGAATTGCGGACTCGCTCGAAAAACGGAACTGGCGGCAGCTCGACCTTGCCGTCCGCTTTCTTGAACCGATGATGCTGATGGCTTTGGGCGGTGTGGTTCTCATTCTGGTGATTGGAATCATGACGCCGATTTTCAAGATGAGCATGATGGCCACCTCCTGATCTTGTGCATCATGCGGCGTTTCTTGTGCATCATGCGGCGTTTTGCAAAAATAAAAACGGAATTCTTGACAAAACGGATGTCATCCTTTATATTCGCGGTAATGAATCTATGCCGTTTCTTATTGAGAGGTGACGGTGTCTGAAAATTTACAACATTAGGAGAACTGTTTGATGAAAAAAATGTCCCTGCTTACTCCGTTTGCGATACTTGTTTTATGCGGTGTCGTATCGGAAAAATCGTTTGCTCAAAATGTCTGGCAGCCTGCCGGTGAAAAGATTCGTTCGGTTTTTGCCAAAAATGTCAATCCCGCTTATGTCCATCAGGAGTATCCGCGTCCGCAAATGACTCGTCAGAATAACTGGCAAAATCTGAACGGTCTCTGGGATTACGCGATTGTGCCGGTCAATGAAGAGTTTAAGGAACCGCAAGGGAAAATTCTCGTTCCATTCGCGGTGGAATCGTCCCTTTCCGGGGTCGGTAAAACGGTGAAAAAGGAAAACAATCTGTTTTACAAGCGGGATTTTAAGGTTCCGCTTCATCGCAAAGGCAAACGTATTCTGCTGCATTTCGGTGCGGTCGATTGGCAGGCGACGGTGTATGTGAACGGCAAAGAGGTCGGTTCGCACAAAGGGGGCTACACGCCGTTTTCTTTTGATATTACCGATGTCCTGACGGAAAGCGGTCCGCAGGAATTACTCGTCAAAGTTTGGGACCCGACGGATGAAAGTACCTACCCGCGCGGTAAGCAGGTCAACAATCCCCGCAGTATCTGGTACACATCCGTCACCGGAATCTGGCAAACCGTCTGGCTTGAAACCGTCCCGGAAACGCATATTGACAGCCTGAAGCTGACACCGAGTCTTAAAGACGGTACCATCACGGTTGAAACCAAAGTCAACGGTGTGCAGGACGGTGATAAACTCGTTATTACCGCTTCCGCAGGCCGTCGTACCGTTGCCTCCGCCGCTCCTCAAACCGGCGAGGCGGCTGTCCTCAAAATCAACAATCCTGTTTCCTGGACGCCGGAGAGACCTTATCTTTATGACCTGCAGGTTCACGTTTTACGCGGAAATCGACTCGTTGATTCCGTCACAAGCTATTTTGCATTGCGCGACGTGACTCTCGGTAAAGACTGTCAGGGAATCACGCGGATTTTGCTCAACGGCAAATTTGTCTTCCAGCACGGCCCGCTTGACCAGGGGTGGTGGCCGGACGGGCTTTACACCGCTCCGACCGACGCCGCGCTTCGTTATGACATTGAAATGACCAAAAAGATGGGGTTCAATATGCTTCGCAAGCATGTCAAGGTCGAACCGGCACGGTTCTATTACTGGTGCGACAAGCTCGGTATTCTTGTCTGGCAGGACATGCCGAGCAGTAACGGTTATGTCGGCGGAAAAATCCCTGATTCCGATATGGAACGTGAACAGGAGTCCGCCGATCAGTTCTATGCGGAGTGGACGGAAATCATCAACTCGTTCTACAATCATCCGTCCATCATTATGTGGGTGCCTTTCAATGAAGGTTGGGGACAATTTAAAACCGTGGAAGTGGTCGATTACACTCAAAAAACGGACCCGACACGGCTTGTGAACAACGCCAGCGGCTGGACAGACTATAAAGTCGGACATGTTAACGACATCCATAGTTATCCCAACCCCGCTATGCCGGAAGTGGAGGAAAACCGTGCCGTGGTACTCGGTGAATACGGCGGTTTGGGACTCCCGGTGGAAAACCATACGTGGCTTGAAAAAGGAAATTGGGGTTACGTTTCCTACAAAGACGGAAAGGAACTGCTTGATGCGTATATTACTCTCAACAAGAGAATGCATCCCCTTATCGCTAAAGGGCTTTCCGCAGCGGTTTATACTCAGACCACCGATGTGGAAATTGAGTGCAACGGTCTGATGACGTATGACCGTGCTGTCGTGAAGATGGATTTGGGCAAACTCTCGCAATCAAACCTCGCGTTGCATTATCCGGCTCCGTCGCTCAAGGAAGTCGTTCCGACATCGGAAAAAGAGGCACAGGAATGGAAATGCACCATTGAGCAGCCTGCGGAGGACTGGTTTGCGGAAAACTTTGACGATTCCGCGTGGATGTCCGGCCCCGGCGGTTTCGGTAAGAGTGGAACCCCCGGGGCGGTTGTGCGTACGGAATGGACCACCGGTTCCGTCTGGATTCGGCGGTCTTTTGAACTTTCCGAGGAAGATCTGGCCGCACGCAAACAGTTTTCGCTCAACCTTCATCATGATGAAGATGCCGAAGTTTACATCAATGGAGTTCTTGCGGCCCGTTTGAAAGGTTACAGCAATCGTTATAACAAGGAAAATATCGCGCCGGCAGCTCTGAATGCCCTGAAATCCGGTAAGAATGTCATCGCGATCAAATGCGTTCAGACAGGCGGCGGTCAATATATTGACGCCGGTCTGACGCGGGAAGTTCCTGCCCAAAACCCAAAACAACCCGTCTGGTGAAGAGTCACGTCTAATTAATAGATAGAAAGAGTGGTGACTGAAAGAGAGGCGGGCGTTGCCTCCCGATAGGTTTTCGGATTCTGTTGGAAAATTGTCTCCATCAGACCGACCTCGCTGCCGGGAGGCAACGTGATCCAACGTGCTGCGTTGACCGCCGATGGTTGTTGTCATTTAATGGTTGTGCCGACCTGTTCTCCGTAAAGAGCACGCTCAAGGTTGCCTTCTTTGCGGAAATTGAATACCATGATCGGCATTTGATGGTCTTTGCACTTGGTGATCGCTTCCTGATCCATCACCCGCAGATTTTGCCGGAAAACTTCATCATACGTCAGTTCGTTATAGAAAATGGCGTGAGGGTTCTTTTCCGGGTCGTCACTGTAAACGCCGTCAACTTTGGTCGCTTTGAGAAGCACATCCGCCTGAAGTTCGAGGGCACGCTGTGCGGCGGCGGTGTCGGTTGTCACGAAGGGGCTTCCCGTACCGCCGGCAAGGAGAATGATCCGCCCTTTTTCCAAATGCCGGATGGCACGGCGGCGGATGTACTGTTCCGCCACCGTATCGACCGGTAATGCCGTCATCAGCCGGGTGTCGCCTCCGAGATTTTCGATGGCGTCCTGAAGAGCGAGTCCGTTGATGATCGTCGCCAGCATTCCCATGTAGTGAGCGGTGGCCTCTTGAATCGCGTTATTGGCTGCTTTGAACTGACCGCCGCGTAAAATGTTACCGCCTCCCATGATGATGGCGATTTGAATCCCTTTTTTTGCAGAATGGACGACCTGTTCCGCCAGCCGTACCATGGCGTCCATTGAGATTCCGCGTTCGTGAGCCGGGCAGAACCCTTCGCCGGAAATTTTCAGAACAACCCGCCGTTTTTCCGCTTTTGACATAATTCCTTGCCTTTCTTAAATTGGAGTGATTCGATTTTCCTCACCGGAAAACTCTGTCATGGAGGACTTTACTGCGTCACTGTCATATGATACCATATTTTTATGCGTCTCAAATACAGAGAATCGTGAAATTTTCCCTCCTCTTTTTTCCAATCAGAGTCCTATGTCCGAAGTCGCGGCCGCCCGGATTTTCGCCCCGGAAGAGTTGATTCCTGAAATCACGCTGAATATGGTCGAAGGGATCGGTTCACTGCTGACCCAGCGGCTGCTTGACCATTTTGGTGATGCGGAGTCGGTTCTGACCGCATCCGTACGTGACCTTCAAGCGGTAAATGGTATCGGTGCAAAAATCGCTGTGAGTATTTCGACCGCGAAAACGCTGCATAATCCGGAAACGGTCATTAAGTTGTGCCAATCCAACGGAATTCAGATTGTCGCTAAAAAGGATGTCCGATACCCTCATTTGCTGCACAAAATTCATGATCCGCCGATGTTTCTCTTTATTCAAGGGGAACTGAAACCATGTGACGAACTTGCGATTGCAATTGTGGGAACGCGTCACATGACTCCTTACGGACGGCGGCAGGCGGAACGGTTGGCGATAGAGACCGCGCATTCCGGCTTTACGGTGATAAGCGGTTTGGCTCAGGGAATTGACGGTACGGCGCATCATGGGGCACTCACCGCAGGCGGACGGACCGTCGCCATTTTGGGAGGCGGACTTCTCAACATTTTTCCGAAAGACCATGTTGCACTCTCCCGTGATGTGGCGAAAAATGGTGCGTTAATCAGCGAGTATCCTCCTCAGTCCGTGCCGCAGAAGGGAACATTTCCACAACGAAACCGGATTATCAGCGGGATGTCGCTCGGTGTCATCATTGTGGAAGCTCCCCTGAAGAGTGGGGCTTTGATTACTGCACGGACAGCAGGGGAACAGGGGCGTGAAATTTTCGCTGTTCCCGGACCGATCGACCATGAATCCTCCCGCGGATGTCATCAATTGCTCCGTGACGGGGCTGTACTGGTGGAATCGGTAAGCGATATTCTCGAAACACTCGGACCGCTCACCCGGCCGGCGGTTCATCCCGAAAAACCGGAACCGATCCGGCATCCGGCGGAGCTGCAACTGAATGAACAGGAGTCCAATGTGCTCGCCCAGATTTCCACTTCACCGACCCCCATCGACCAGGTGATTGCCGGTTCAGGGTTGCTTCCGCATCAGGTGCTTGCGACACTCGGAGCACTCGAAATGCGGCGTCTGATTCGACGGGGGGAAGCCAATTCCGTCGCCCGGCTGTAACAGAAATATTCTCCGCCGATGTCGTGACAGGCAGCGTATTCTCATGATTTTGCTCTGGCGTCACAGGAAAAGAAAAGCTAAAATTCCCAATATACAAAATCCTGACTGATTCCTGAAGTTGGAAACCTATGTTCAAATTCCGTCTGACGCCGCTTTTGAAAATCCGTGAGAATCTCCGCCGTGAAAAACAGGCGGAACTGGCAAAAGCTCTTGAAGCGGAAACCGTTGTGGTGGAAAAACTTACAGAAATCGAGCAAAACATGCTCCATGTCAAGGAAGAGGCTCGGACGAGAATCCTCCGCGGGAAAATCAGTGTGGATTTCATGGTCGGTCTGCGGCGGCATGAAGCGTTTCTGCTCGCCCAGCAGAGGCAAATTCGGGAACAGCTTGAAATTTTGCGGACAGAAATCGAGAAACGGCGGGAAGCCGTTCGGGAAGCCGACAAAGAAGTGCGGGTCATGGAAAAGCTGCACGAAAAACAAAAGGATCGCTATGATTTTGAGGAGCGAAACAAAGAAACCCTCTTCATGGACGAAATCGCGATTCAGAAAACGGCACGGCAGGTCTCGGTACGGTAAAACGGGAGAATGAAAAATGATCGATAAAATCATACGTCTATTGGGAATCGGAACGCTCTATTTTGCGGCAAGTTTGTTTTTTGCGTCGATCATTCTCGCCGTTTATTTCTGGTATTCCTGGGGAATGGATCACGGCCGGCTTTATAAGGCTTTGGCGGTGGCACAGGGGTTCGACATTTATGGTACGGAAGAAAAAATCACCGATTCCCTTCTTCAAAAAGCGAACGAAATTCACTATCAGACCGTTCTTGACGAACGCACGATGAAAACTCTTAACATCAGCATGGCCAACATGGCGGCAAATGAAAGTCTGGAGCAGATTCAAGCGGAACGTCAGGCCCTTGTTTCCAACAAGGGAGAAATGCAGGAATTGCAGGACCGTTTTCAGAAACAGTTGAAGGACCTTGAAGAGGAGTCCAAATCCAAAGGAATTTCCGACCTGACAGGCATTTTGGAGTCTTTGGAAGCGGAAAACGCTAAAAAATATCTCCTCGACATGATTGAAAAAGGGGAATATTACCGTGTCATTTTCCTTTTGAGGGGAATGGATTTGAAAAAACGGTCGAAAATTCTCAACGAATTTCAGGAAGACGACGAAATTCCCAAACTCGCCGACATTTTACGGCGTATCGGCAACGGCGAACCGGAAGCGGAACTCGTCGAGGCAATGCGTCAGGAAATGGAGCGGGTCAAAAATAAAAAAGAGAACAATTCCTGACACCGCCCGTCAAGACACTTTTTCCGGTTGTCTTTACTCTTGCGGAAAGATTGGTTATACTGGAAGCGTGTTTCTTTCCTGTTTGTCTCATCATTTGAAATTTCGAGGTGTCCATGTTTTCCTCCGATGAACCGACTCCGGATGTTCCCCCCGCCGTTTCGGAAAATCCTTCCGTTTCGTCCGATGTTCCCCCTGTGACGGCGGTTGAGGCGTCCGATTCCGGGATTGTCGCCTCTGTTGCGGCGGAAAAGCCGGTCAATCCGCTGGTACTCCGTTTTCAGGAAATTTATCAGCGGATTCGTCAGGAAGTCGGCAAGGTGTTTGTCGGACAGGAGGAACTGGTGACCGGAACATTGGTCGCTCTGTTTTCTCAGGGGCACGTGCTGATTGAAAGTGTGCCGGGACTCGGAAAAACGCATTTTGTACGGGCACTCAGCCGAGTCCTCGGCTGTCAGTTCGGACGGATTCAGTTCACACCGGATTTGATGCCTTCCGACATCACCGGTTCCCCTGTGTTTGACATGAAAATGCAGGAGTTCCGCTTCCGTCCGGGACCGGTTTTCACGCAATTGCTTCTCGCGGACGAAATCAACCGTTCTCCGGCGAAGACGCACGCGGCACTTCTCGAAATCATGCAGGAAAACAGCGTCACGGTCGATAATGTCACGCACACGATTCCGATACCGTTTTTTGTGATGGCGACCCAAAACCCGATTGAGTCGGAAGGAACCTACAATCTTCCTGAAGCCCAAATCGACCGTTTCATGTTCAAACTCGTCATCACCTATCCCGAAGAACAGCAGGAAGCCGTCATTCTCGCTCTTCACGGGAAAACGGTTGAGCCGTCGAAAAAGGTGGAGTCCGTGGTTCCGGTCACGAATCCTGAGGAACTGATTGCTCTGGCACAAAAAATCAATGACATTCACATCGCCCCGCAGTTGATCGACTACATTAATAAAATAGTGCGTGCGACGCGGAGTTGGCCGAAGTTCTACATGGGAGCGTCCCCCCGTGCCGGAATCGCCTTGATGCAGGGTTCACGGACGCTGGCCGCGTTCCGCGGTCGGGATTACGCCGTTCCGGACGATGTGATTCAGCTTGCCCTGCCGACGCTCCGGCACCGTGTGATTCTTACGGCGGAAGCGGAAATCGAAGGGAATACCGTGGACGCACTCCTTTCGCAGCTTGTTCGCACGATTGAAGTTCCGCGTTTTTGAGAGGTTACCGGATCCGGATAAAAACCAATGTCATCGTTATTTGTCATACTCGGCAGCGACCAGGGGTATCGTTACGAACTTCTGAAAAACGTGATCACCATCGGACGCGACCCTTCCAATATCATTCGTCTGAAGGATGGAGAGACGTCCCGTTTTCACGCGGAAATCCAACGGACGGACAGCGGCGACTCCCTGAAAGACCTCGGCAGTTCCAATGGTGTTTTTCTTAATGCCAAGCGGGTCGAAACGCCGCAGACATTGCAAAACGGCGATCAGATTCAGATCGGGCGAACGCTTTTTCTTTACACGCGGCCTCTCGGCAGCCGGAATCCGCCGGCACATGATACGTCCGCTCCGAAAGTGGTGTTTGACCGTGACGAAGAGATTCAGCCGCCGGTACGGATCCTTCACTCGATGAAGCAGGAGGAGAAAAGCAGCGTTTTTGAGGAGTCCCGTTCGTCGGAACTTCTGTGGCGGTCCAAAACGCAAAGTCACCTGCAAATGATGTACCACACAACGCTGGTGGTCAGTCAGACGCTCGACATTGACCGCCTGCTTCAGCGGATTATGGAGCTGATATTCGAATGGGTGCATGTGGACCGCGGCTGTGTGTTCCTGTACGATTCCGAAGGGAAAGAGCTTCACCCGAAAGTGACGAAAACGCGGCATCAGGTGCCGCCCCATGTCAGGATGAACATCAGCCGCCGTATTTTTGAGTATGTGCTGCAAAAACAGGAGGGCGTTCTCACCAGCGACGCGCAGAAAGACGACCGCTGGACCGCGGACGGAAGCATTCTTTATATCGGCATCCGCGAGGCCATCTGCGTTCCGATGCGGGGACGTTACGGCATTGTCGGGGTCATTTACATTGACACCACCACATCGCCGCAGGATTCCGTCCATCTCAGACCGGACGGGACGAAGCATCTGACGCAGGATCACCTGAAGCTGATGATTGCCATTGCGCATCAAGCGGCGCTTGCCGTGGAAGACACGCGGTACTATCTCGGTATGGTTCAGGCGGAGCGGCTTGCGGCGGTCGGTCAGACGGTGGCGGTGCTTTCGCATCACATCAAAAACATCCTTCAAGGAATCAAAAGCGGAAGTTACCTCATCGAAAAAGGACTGCAAGACACCAATCTGGAGATGGCCGGCAAAGGGTGGCAGATCGTCGAGAAGAATCAGAACAGAATCTCCGACCTCGTGCTCGACATGCTCACCTTCAGCAAAGACAGGGAACCGCATTTCGTCCGGGACCGCATCAACCGGGTCGTCGGCGATGTTTTCGAACTGATGAGCGGCCGTGCCCGTGAATTGGAAACGACTCTTTCGGGGCGGTTTGATGAGACGATTCCTGAATTTCCGTTTGATGCGGAACAGATTCACCGCGCCGTGACCAATGTGGTGACGAACGCCATTGACGCCGCGTCCTATCTCACCGGGGAAAAGCCGGACCGTCACACGCCGCAAGTGGAGATTCATACCGAGTGGAACGCGGAGAGCCGGAATGTCCGGATTGTCGTGGATGACAATGGTCCCGGCGTTCCTCCGGAAAACATCGACACCCTTTTCCGGCCGTTTCTTTCCGGCAAACAGGGGAAAGGAACCGGTCTTGGTCTTGCGGTGACGCAAAAGATCATTCTCGAACACAAAGGCGGCATTACGGTGGAAAAGTCTCCCGGTGGCGGAGCCCGTTTTGTGGTGGAACTCCCAATGCCGGCAGCGTAACACGCTGCCTCTTGCCTTCAGGATTCGGAGGAGGTATGATGTCTTCTAAAGAAAAACAACATTCACAACAGAATCGGATGGAGAAAATCATGCCAAGAGTATTCTTATTTCTTTTGACGGCAGCCTTTCTGGCGGGGTTCGGGAAGGAAACGTCCCTCTTTTCGGAGGAGGTTTCCTGGGTGGACCGGCCTCTCCTTTCCGAGAAGCCCGCTTTTTACATCGGAAACCGTGCGCCGCTGGAGCCGTCGCCGTTTTTGAAGCTGCCGGTCGGAGCGGTTCGGGCGGAAGGCTGGATCGGTCGTTATCTCGAACTTCAGCGGGACGGACTGACCGGACATCTCGGCGAAATCAGC
>JAISQK010000210.1 GCA_031274255.1 Planctomycetaceae bacterium
TGTAGTCGGTCACTTTACCGCACAGAGGGGCCGGTTGCAACTTTCCGCAATTCCTTTATATTAAAGGGGTTGCGGAAAGGATTCCGAGTGTGTCAAAACTACACTCCGTTCTATGCAACAGCATGTTCCCCGCTCCGAAGCAATGATTCACTCACGTTGCTCACTGGTATCAATCGACAGAACAAAAAGGAATGTTGCCAAAACCAAAAAGAAAGTGGTTGGAAAGATGATCCAACAGCAAGCGAACCGAACACAGTGAGCGTGAGCAAACCGGGATCCAACGCCCGTGCATTGGCTTATGCCACGCGGGCAGGAAACGGTTTGAGGATCACTTCCTCCTTATCCTCACTCTGATCGCCACTGCTGCCGTTGCGGACAAAATGAGCATACTCGGGGAAATCGGCCACCACATCGGTGATGTCGAGGATTCCCAGAGGAATGCGCCGGACATCAAGTACCGGAAGTTCGCTGATTTTCATCCGGGCCATCAGGGCGACCGCTTCAAGCATTTTGGAACCGTAAATCACCGACTTGGGAGACTTTGTCATGATTTCGGAAGCAGGACGGTCGAGCCTCGTGTCGTTCCGTTCCTCAAAAAGCCTTGCCAGATCGCTGTCGGTGAAAATGCCAGACAGAACGCCGTCGCCATTCACCAGCAACACCGCACCGGTTCGTCTGCCGGGGAGCTTGTGCCGCACAAAAATCTCGCGGACGGTCTCCGTGTCCGGCGCGATACGGCATTCCTCCCGCGGCCGCATGTACTCTTCAACCAGGCTGAGTTTGCGTCCCAGACTTCCGCCGGGATGATACTTCGCAAAGGTTTCCGCCAACAGTCCCCGTTCCTCGCTCAGCACTAAAGCGAGAGCGTCCCCCAGTGCCAGCATCAGTGTCGTACTGGTACTGGGGGCAAGGTCGAGATGATCCGCCTCGGCGAATTTCCCCAGTGGTAAAACCACTTCCGCCGCACGTCCGAGCGAACTTCCCTCCGACGCCGTGACGGCAAGAATCGGCACACGCATCCGCCGCAACGGTTCCAGAAGCCGGACGATTTCCTCCGTCTCGCCGCTGTAGGAAAGGATCATCACCATGTCGCCGCGGCCGACCCGTCCGAGGTCGCCGTGAATCGCCTCCGCCGGATGAAGGAAGTGACTTCTGATGCCGGTCGAGGCAAGCGTCGCGGTAATTTTTTGTCCGATAATTCCCGCCTTGCCGATTCCTGACACCATGACATTCCCGCGGCACTTTTCGATCAGAAAAACCGCCTCACTGAATCGCTCGTCAAGCTGACCGATCAGCGTGTCGAGGGCGTCCCGTTCACATTGCATCACACTCCGTCCGCGCTGCAGCAGTTTCGCTTTCCGTTCCGATTGGTTTTGTGTCGGATTTTGTAAAATTCGATTCATCCTTGAACTCCTTAAACTTGACGGGATTTGACGAAGGCTCATTCTACCAGTTTTCTTTATTTCATTCAATCCGAAAATTGGACCGCCGGCGAACGTTGGATCGCGGAATTTACCGAAACGCGTCCATGAAATGCTCCAGTGCCGGGGACTGATTCTCCGGCCAGATCACCGTAACGACATCAAACCGGATGTCTGGAGTTGACGCAATCTTTTTCAAATATCGGGCGGCCAGCAGTTTGATTTTTCGCTGTTTTTTTCCGTTAACCGCCAATGACGGGTGCAGTGTCGGATGCGGACGCCGCGTTTTCACCTCGACAAAGACAACTCTCTCCCCCTGTTTGGCAACGATGTCAAGTTCTCCGTCGTCGTAAGCGACGTTACGGTCAAGGATTGTATAACCCTGTGATTTCAGAAACCGTACCGCCTGCTCTTCTCCGGCAGCTCCGAGAATGTCTTTTTGATGACGTTTTTTTGAATGACCGTTCCGGCTTTTTTTCCTCACCGGAAAATGTTTTTGAATCCAGTTGCGGAAAAAATCAGAGAGCATCTTTCCCATCCTGTGATTTTTCTTTAGGGTTTGAGTTTTGACTCTTTTTCCTGCCGCCGCCGAAATTCAACAGATTCGAGAAGCCTGCCCCGACGTTTTGAAGATTTTGAAGTTGGCTTTCCACCTCTTTCCAAAGGAACGCCTGCCGGATTTCGCCGAGAACGTTTTTCAGATTTCGAGCGTCTTCCGGCGAAGATTCCCACTGCCAGCGGGCATTCATGACTTCAAATTCCCGGAGCAACTCAAGGACCGTCGGGGAAGGAGCTTCGGCGGCTTCCAGAAATTTCTGATAAAAGTTCCGCCACCATACGATCTTCTCAACCTCGGACTTCATAAAGTCCGTTTTTTTTTCTTTTGTCAATTGTTCCCATTGCCAGTTTCGCTCAAGTAGCATTGTTTTAATCAGTGTTTGAATATTCCGTTCCGTTCGGCTAAGCTCAAACGCCAAAAACGCTTCCTTCTCTTTCATCAGCTTCCTTTGTACGGCGACATCGGCGTAATGTTTCTTAACACCTGACCGAATCTGCCGTTTCACGAATGCGGAAAACGAAAATTCCGGCTTTTTTCCGCTTGCCGGACCGTAAACTTCGTCAAAACGATGAACGAGCTGGATTCGTTTTTCTTCCGGGAGCGTCTGAAAATCCCGCATCAAAAGCCACGAAACCAGCAGCGGACCGCTCGCCTTTTCCGGATGAATCGGTCCGAAGATGGGAATCAGCCAGTAGAGCGAGAGGAGGATCAGGGCAAGAAAGACCGTTCCCAAGATCTTTTTTCGGGTCCAAATCCACTTGAAACTCTTTGTGAGCATACCTTCTACTTTTTGATGGCGGTAACGATGGTGTTCATGTCTTCCGTCGGAATGGCGAGCCGGACCTCGCGAAAGCCGGCCGTTTCAAGGTCTTCGCGGATTTCGTCGAACGTGAAACACATGCCGCATTCGGTTTCGACCAGCATGT
Organism: Planctomycetaceae bacterium; assembly: GCA_031274255.1. Classification (GTDB taxonomy): domain Bacteria; phylum Planctomycetota; class Planctomycetia; order Pirellulales; family Thermoguttaceae; genus WRMR01. The sequence continues at coordinate 2,907 of JAISQK010000210.1, forward strand.
TGATCGAAAAAAGCACTCCTTCCACCGGCGAAACACGGTCGGCATGGAGAACATGGTCACGAATCGCAATCATTCCGCCCGGAACGAGAGCCGCGGCCACTTTTTGATACAACTGTGTGTTTTTTTCACGGTTGAACTGATGAATGATCGCACTGACCCACGCAAAATCCGCACCATACGGAAGCGGATCTTCATAGAAATTTCCGGCAACAAGCGTCACCCGGTTTTCAAATTCCGTACCGGCGAACTTGGCTTTCGCCTCGGCAATGGCCGGCGGAACATCAAAGAGAGTCGCTTGAGCGGCGGGGTTGATTTTCAGAAACGCCCGCGTGTAAGTTCCCGACGCTCCGCCGACATCCAAGAGATGGGTGAAATTGGTCAGACCGGCTTCCTGAAGTTTTTGCGTCACCGGTTCGGCAAGGGTTACGGCAATGGAATTCATCGCAAGAATGAACGAACGGAAATCTTCCGCCTCCCCGCGAAGGCTCGGCTGTTTCGGGAACGGCTTGCCGTTTTGTGTGATTCGTGCCAACTGCGTCCAGTCGCGGAGGTAATTCATGTGGTGAAGAATCATCGGGAGAAATGTTTCCGGATGGTCCGGGCTGAGAAGTTCGCGAAATTCACTGCGGATTTCATAAACCGCCGGAGACGTATCGCCGGAAGGATCGCTTTTTTTCGCAAGTATCCCGATCGCAGTAAGAGCGTCAAGTAACATGACAGTTGCCCGAAGGTCGGTTTTCTGTAACGCTGTCAGTGAGGCGGCGGTTTGCGGCGACAGCGCAAGTTCGGCAAAGAAGTCAAGCTCCGCCGCCGCTCCAATGAGGCATCCCTTGCGGTCATGGGACATCATGTCCCTCAACAACTGACGATTTTGTGCAAGATTTGACATGACATAAACTCCAATCTCTGCGGGTTTTACGGGAACATGAAAGGACATCCTAACGAATGTCTTTTTTCGGCATCGTGATATTACGGTGATTCCTCTGCGAGTGCGGTGTTGCCGCGGGAAGTGCAGTATTCTGTACCGGACCGGTTGAGGAGTGCGTCGTTTCCTGACGGATTTTCTGACTCAAAACAGCGGCGTCGTACCAGGTGAAATTCAAATCGGGATTGGAAGCGTAGCGTCCCAGTGTCCGGAGGAGTTCCCCGCGGTTCTTCTCATTGAACAGAAAAACGTATCGTTCCGAACCTTTAACCAATGCCAACATATTGATTTCTTGAGCCACTTGTGATAATCCTTGCTAAAACGAATAAGTGTTTGAAATTTGTCTGATTCTAAATTTGTGTCCGTGATCTATCGATATACAATATTACTATCGGGCGTTTGAAGGATGCGTCGCAGAAAGAAAGAAGAATTTCACTTTTTTCTGTCCGCATTTTATCCAGACTTCCGTTTATTTTATTTTACAATTCAATTTTATCTATCTTTACTACGCAGAAAATTTTGTTTTGGACTAAAATTTTCTTTGTTCTGTCTAATTTTTGGGAAAAGTCTGTATTTTTTCCGCCCGTCCGGCTCCGCCGCGGCTGGAAAGCATTTCCCAGATGTGCATTCGACAACAAAAGCTGATGAACTCTGTACGCCGCCTCAGGATTCCCTGCCAGCCGCCGATCCGGCGGTCATCGACAAAGAGCGATTCGTAGTCCTGTAACATCCGCGTAAACTCTGCATCTTTCCCATCATACGATTTAACATGCCGGAGAATCGGCTCGGAACTGAAAATTGGGTTTTGCGGTTTGGTGAGTGACGGACCGTCCGGGATGAATCCACGTGAATCAGGCCAATTCGCGGGAAGACCGGGGAATGTTTCCGGCTCACCGGCGATAAACCCCGGCGCCACCGGCATTCCCGGCATCACAGGAAGAGTCGAAGCGGCAGGGGGAATCACACCGGGAACCACATTAAGCGTCGGTTGTGAATTGGGAACCGTTTTCCCTTCCTCTGGAGCCGCCGCATTTTTCATAGCGGTTTCGGGAACGTGATTTGATTTCTTAGTCTTTTGTTCGTAAGGAGTTGCGGCGATTCCATTGTGACGGGCCATTCCTTCGTCCTTGGAATGAGCTGCCCCTGAATTCATGGCAGGATAGCTGTAGTGACCGGCGGCTCGCTTTTGCAGACGGAGTAACGATTCTCCCTGAACCTTTTCATACAATTTCCGGTAAGAGTCCATTTCCTCTTCCTGTTTTTCCGCTTTTTTCTCCAGATAAACCACCGGATGAATCGGGTCGGAGACCTGCGGCTGTTCTGAAGACGATTGCTCCTCATAAAAATAGAAGCTGTCGTCAGGCATGTCGGGAGTTTGCGTCTTGAGTTGTTCTCTTGCCAAAACCCGTTCCGCTTCCAGCACAATCTTGTCAGGAATCTCCTTTTCCGCCGGAGTTCCCCATAGAGGAAGATAACCGGGAGGAATCGGGTGCAGAAACGGATTCGTCGCGTACCATTCCACTTCAAATGTCAGTGACGGCGGCTGAAAACTGGAAAATTCGTTGACCGTCCCGATCACCACCGCGTCGGCGTTGAGATATTTTCCCAGTCTGCGGACATCCTCGACACCTGAAAAATATCGGATTCCCAAATCGCGCATCGCCCGCTCGACCGTCGAGACAGGAATCACGTTAAAGCCCGGCACATTCTGGAGTTGCTTCGAGTAAGACTCTGCAAATTCGCGGCCGTCAACCATTGTATTGTTGGACGCGTTGATGAACGGCACCACTGCAACTTCACTGATTTCCGGGAATGGGTTATTCAATGTCGGACGAAAACGCCGTACCGGCATGACCTCGCAACCGATAGCCGTGACCAGCAGAATCGCTAATATCGTTTGAATAAAATTTGAATAAAACCGCATGGATAAGTACTGATAAGGATTACCGGAAAAGCCAACGTTTTTTCTACTAACGATTTTATCGGTAAACTCAATATATATTCTCCAGTTTTAATTAATATTTTTTAAGAGTGTTGACTAAGCAACGTGGCACGGCAAGATGCTGTTGCATCGTATCCGGAAGCCCTGGCGGGCGATAGCCTCATGGTCATTGCGTTCCATTCAACATCCGGTGGAAAGATTTTTCCAACCGCTTGCGATGTGCGGTGAAGCGGCACGCTTCTCAGCGACCAACGGGAGCGGGTTATCGCTTCGGAGCGGCAGCTCCATCCGCCCGCCGGGGCTTCCCGGCTAGGGGACGATGGCGGATCCGATTTCTCCCCACGGACCTTTTTCCCCGGTCGTATTCTCCCACC
>JAISQK010000168.1 GCA_031274255.1 Planctomycetaceae bacterium
CTCGCTCCTGTTAGTCGCTGGAATCTACGAGCGAAAAAATGCATCCAACCGAGGCCGAATGGAACGCAGTGACCATGAGGCAACCGGATGCAACGTCACGTTGCCCGACCGCGAAGCCATGAGGTAATGCCACGCTGCACACCTGTTGAGTCCCTCTCCGTTTTGCGGTAAAATAGGCGAAAGTCAGAAGATTAAAAAATCTTTCGCGTGGAAGGCATCGTCATAACGATGGAACAGGGCATGTCGGACGAAATCACAGAAAAATCAGTGCCGGGGATGGGAAACATTCCGTCCGCACCGCCGGAAGTCTCTTTGTTGGAGACGTTTCGGGCGTTGGAAGCGGAGTTGTTCGGAATGTTGTATCATTTTCTCGGCAATCGTGAGGACGCCGGAGACGCCATGCAGGACACCTTCATCCGATGCTGGAACCGCCGGGAAAGTTTTTCCGCCATCGAAAACAAGCGTGCCTGGATTTTTAAAATTGCGTACAATATTTCCATTGATTTGCGCCGGTCCGCTTGGCATCGGCGGAAAAAAACATTTCAGGAAGGCGAGGCGGCACTGATGTCCACCATGAAGGAGGATGCGGTACATGAGGCGGTCAATCGGGAGGAGATCGCCCTGTTGCGGCATGCCGTTACGAACCTTGACGATATGGAAAAAGATGTTTTTCTGCTGAGGCAAAACGGGAATCTGAGTTTTGAACAGATTGCCGGAATGCTGGAAATTCCGGTGGGGACGGCCAAAACCCGGATGCGCCGCGCAGTGAGAAAACTTCACGACCTTCTGAATGACAGGAGGGAAAAAAATGACTGATTCAAGCATGAGAGAACAATTACTCGACCTGATTTATGACCTTCTTCCGGAAGATCAGGCGGTGACGCTGCGCCGCCGGTTGGAGTCGGATGCCGCTCTTCAGCCGCTTTATCAGGCGCTTCTCCAGGAGTCGCAATGGGTTACCGAAGCCGCCAGACTCGAACCGGAGAAAGAGTTCTTCTGTTTTCCTCAAACGGCCGATTCAAACGTGACCGGTGAAGTGATTCTAAATTCGTCTCCCGGAGTGATTCAGTACACGCATTCGGGACATCCGCGGAAGTCCGGTTTCCGGCTGATTGCTCAAATGATTGCAAGACGGACCTTCGGTGAAGAACGCGGCATCGTCCGGATGGTGTCGGTTCTCGCGATGTCTCTTGTGTTTTTCACGTTTTTCGGACTCCTCTTTCAACGCGGCCAACTCAAACAGCTTCAGCTTTCACAGCAATCATACCATTTGCGGATTGCCGCGCCGCCTGTGATTGCGGAAGGGGAGCCGCAGGTTGTTCAGGTGCAGGTCGCGGATTTGGCGGGATATCCTCAGCAGGTGCCGGTTCATTTCGCGGTGAACACGCAGCAAGGGAAATCAATCTACTCGCTCACGAAAGAGACCGATTCTGATGGAAATCTCCTATTGCCGCTCTCTCCGCTGACACTTCCTTATTCCCATGAGTCGGAATTGCTGTCACGTGATTCGGAAGACACATTGCCGTCGGAACTGGAACTGGAGATTACGGTCGGAAACAACACGGAGCGGAAAATTGTCGGTTTGCTTCCCGTCGTCGAATCGCAGCCGACACAGCAAGTCGCGATGGGGTTCATGAAAGATGATGAGAATCAAGCCTTATCACGACGCAGCAGTGGTAGTGGCGGTATTGCGTTCAGTGTACGGCAATCACCACCAATGATGGGAGAAAGAAACAATCCAAGAGAATTTGATCATCTTAGAAACGCCGGAGAATATGCGAAGATGGCGCCGCAGATGCCGGAATCACCGGAATCCGAATCCCTGCCGCCAATGAAGAGCGGTGTAACGAATGGCAGTGTTATGGGGAATGCTATGGGTAGGGAAGAAGATTCTTTCCGCGGCGTCAGTTCAGGTGACGCAAGGGATACAAGCGGTCCGTGTGATGAAATTGCATTCAGCGTGCGGAACTCATTGGCTTCACCAAAACCTATCGTTGCTCAGGAATCCATCAATGTTCCAATGTCCGGAGTACCAAGCCCATCAACCGTTTTAGATTCAGTGACTTCCCGTTCTTCCAAACTTTCTTCCAAAGAAGAGTCGCCGCCGCCCGATCTGCCGGTGGAACTTGCGGTCGGACAAACGGATTTTCCGGCAGGAGAACCGGTGCGGATCCGTTTGCGGTCAAAGCGGGAGATGTTTCCTGTGGCGGTGACTCTTTCCCGTGAAGGAATTCCGCTGCAAAGTGTGACGCAGTTGCTCCATCAGGGACAGAACACGCTGGAAATTCCGCTTCCGGAGGATGTTGAGGGGCAACTGGAGGTCACGGTTTTTAACGGGACGACTGCCGATTTGCCGGTTTTAGCCGGTCAGACGGTATTTCGTCATCCGAAAAAACACCTTGAAATGAAATACGAACACAAAAAGAGTGATTCTCCTGACGGCGAATGGTGGAATTTTGAGGTTCAAGTTATTGATGAACAGGGAAATCCGGTTCCGAATGCGGTTGTTGAGGTGAACATTTTTCAAAATGAGCCGGTTCCTTCTCAAAATTCCGCCGTTCCGCCCTCTGAAAATCTTTCGGAGGAGGTTTTGGCCAACCTTCGGCCTGTCATTTATGACAATCTGAGTGAACTGCAAGAGAAATATGGACAAAAAATGCAGGAATTTCAGAAAACGCACGACTTTGTGGTGCGGATTTTCACACTCACTGGTATTTTCGGCGGTATGGTATTTGCACTTTTCGTCACGATCCTTGCGATGCTGCGGCTTGTGTCGGCAATGCGGATGTTCGCTCTGACGGTGATTGTCGGACTTTCGTGTGTTTTTCTATGTCTGGGAGTGCTGCAAAATCAAATCGGTTATTCTGCCGCTCTGAAACAGACGCCGTTTGCGTCCCGTAATCTGAATTCCGTACTGGTAAAATCATCTCAAGATGTCCAAATGGCAGAGAAAAATGACTCACTTGTCGATGTTGCTTCGCAAAAGAAAAAACAGAAATTATCTGTCACTCCACTGTATTCGACGCAAATTCCCTATTTTTGTTCCGAACAGGATTCCTTGAATCTTCCGCCTATTTTCAGCCGCAAAAATCTTAAAACAGACGACCAAGGGCATGTTCGGTTTGATTTTTCGGCGAAAGAGACGGCAAATAAGTTAAAATGGAGAGACGAGAAAAGTGAAAAGAATCAGCAACTGTATGTGGTGATTAAGGCATATTCGCAAAACGGTCGCATGGGATTGTTGAGAATTTCACTGCCCAGGTGATTTTTCACTATGCTTATTTACATTCTCTATTATTCTCTGGTATAATCATCGGCTGAGGGAATCTGTCAAAATATTAGCAGGCATTTTGGTGTCAACAGGAGGTCTTTTCATGAAATCCGCTTCGGTATTCTCATATGTGCTGACTTTTCTGACGGCATTGATTTCCACAGCGGCGGCGGAAGAGTTTGCGCCGCTTTTCCCGTTCGTGGTTTCCCATGATTTCCCGCAGAATCTGACGAATCTTGCCGGAAAACTGGATGCTCCCGCTGGAAAACATGGTTTTGTCCGCGTAAAAGACGAGAAACTGATTACGGATGCCGGCCCGATCCGTTTTTGGGGAACGAATCTTTGTTTTTCGGCCAATTTTCCGTCGTCAGAACAAGCGGAACAACTCGCTCAGTGTCTGGCACGGTTTGGTTTCAATTGTGTACGGTTACATCACATGGATACCGGCAGTGATTCACTTGTCACGGGAAAGCCTGGCACGCTGACCGAACTGGATACCGTGAAACTGGACGCCTTGGACCGTTTGATCGCAACACTCAAAAAATACGGTATTTACGTCGATATTAACCTCCATGTGGGGCGATGGTTTGATGAGCGGGATGGATTTCCGTTTCGGGAACAGAGGCCGGATTATGATAAAGGTGTCGGAAATTATGAACCGCGGATGATTGAACTTCAAAAGAAATACGCCAGAGACCTTCTCACACACGTAAACCCTTACACTAAATTGGCTTACATCAATGATCCCTGCGTGGCTTTCGTGGAAATCAGCAATGAGGATTCTATCATCCGTCAGTGGAACGGCGGCGGATTGGATCATCTGCCGGAACCCTATGCCGGTGTTTTACAGAAATTGTGGAATGGTTGGCTCGAAGAAAAGTATCAGACGGATGAAAAGCTGTGTGAATCATGGAATTGCAAATCCTATCCGCTCAGAGATGAGATGTTTGTCGAGGGAGATTTTACCGACGATAAGGCTATTGCCTCTCAGCGGCTGACACTTCATACAGATGAAAAGTCGTTGTCGGAATTATGGCTGGATGAGGGCGTTTTGAAAATCAAAGTCAGCAAAAAAGGGGCTGTTTCTTGGATTCCGCAACTCTATTTCCGCCGTTGTCAACTGGATGAAGGAAAACCGTACACCATGACGTTAAAAATTCGGGCAAATAAAGAAACAAGCGTCACGGCGGGAATTTTCATGGATCACGATCCCTGGGAAAGTTTAGGGGTTTACGCAAAATACGCAATCACTCCTGAGTGGCAAACGATTTCTGTGCCGTTTTATTCTACCGCAACAGACGAAACCGCACGTTTTACTCTTTCGTCGTTGGAGCCGGATACGATTTATGAAATTGACATGATTTCCCTTAGATCGGGTGGAGAATTTGGGCTTGCGGAAGCTCAATCACTTCAGGAGGGGACTGTGCCGCTTGTTCTTTCAGGGAAAACAGGAATTTTGCCGAGAATGTATCGGGATTTTTGTGAGTTTCTTATCGAAATTGAACAGGAATATTGGGGCGGAATGTACAATTATGTCAAAAATGACTTAAAAACACAATCTTTGGTTATCGGAACACAATTGAATTATGGTTCGACGCATGTCCAGGCTCAGCTTGATTTTTGCGATAATCATGCGTACTGGAATCATCCGGTTTTCACGGAAAAGCCGTGGGATATGAATCACTGGTATATTTCCAATCGGGCATTGGTGAATCATCTCGACACAGGAACTCTGACCGGCTTGGCTGCCTGTCGAGTTGCGGGATTGCCCTACACGGTTTCCGAGTATGACCATCCGTTTCCGAATCTCTACGGAGCGGAAGGAAACCCTATGCTCGCCGCGATGGCGCGTTTTCAGAACTGGAGCGGTATTTTTCCGTTTGCCTATTCACATTCCGCACAAAATTCAACAACAGCAGATTATGTCAGCAGTTTCTTTGATATGGCCGGAAACACAGGTGATCTTGTTCACGCCCTCGCTTGTTACGCTATGTTTGAGCGCGGCGATCTTCTTCCCGCCGAAAAAACGTACACGGTGGGAATGACGAAACTCAAAGAACTGGAAATACTTGCGGAAAATCGCAATTCCCGGGTCCTTAGCTGGAAAGGACTCGGAGCTGATGAAAGACTGGCACTTATGCACGGTATAGTCATTGATTTGAATGGAAAAACTTCCGACAATATTCCGGTCATTCCTGTTGAGCAAAAGATTTTCACGAGCGACACGGGGGAAATTCGTGTGGATATGTCGAGGCACGGACGGGGAAATATGACGGTTTCTTGTGATAAAGTAAAACTGTTTACCGGTTTTGTGCCGGATGAGCCGTTCCATTTGAAGGGACTCACCCTCAAAATTGGTAAAACACGGCTTGGTTGGGCGACTGTAACGGCAACAACAATCAATGGCGATGGTTTTGGGGAAAACGGGAAACCTGCACAAATTCTTTTGGCTGCAACGGGAGAGTTCCGAAACACCGACATGAAGCTGCAACACCTTCAGGAAAACCGAGTCACGCTGGGACGTGATTTCGGAAAAGGGCCGATTCTTTGTGAAGGGATTCCGGCAGAAATAACGTTTCCCGTTGATGCCGAACGAGTTACGGTGTTTGCCCTTAATCCGTCCGGAAATCGGGCCGCTTCGGTTCCGGTAAAACTTCACTCTGAGGGTAAGGCGGTATTTTCTATCGGACCGGAATTTAAGACCGTCTGGTATGAAATCAATATAAAATGACGAGATTAAAATAAATAACAAAAATGAATAAAATGGAAATTATTTGGGCCCCCTGGCGGTTAAGTTATATTGTAAAAGAGGAGGAGGCAGAGAAAAAGGAACGGGAAACCGACACCGAACTGCCGATTTTGCCGGAGGGAGATTGCGGCTGTTTCATTTGTCAGGCCGCGGTTGATTCCGACAACGTAACACGCTATGTTGTGGGGAGTTCCGACAAATCCATTGCCATATTGAATCGTTATCCGTACAATAACGGACATCTTCTCGTCGCTCCGAAGAGTCATAGAGCGTCGCTGGAGTTGTTGACTTCGGAGGAGCGGATGGATTTGATGGAGCAGATCACTCACTGGGTCGGTGTGTTAAAGCAAATCCTTAAACCGGAAGGGTTTAACGTCGGTTTGAATCTTGGACACGTTGCCGGCGCCGGACTTCCGGGACATTTGCACTGGCATATTGTTCCCCGATGGAATGGCGACACGAATTTCATGTCAGCGATAGGTCAGGCCAAGGTCATTCCGCAATCACTTGAGGCACTTCGAGAAATGATACTCGAAACGACAAACAATTATCCGAAAAAATGAAACCCGCTCCCCTTTTCGGGGTTATAAAGGTGAAATGATATTGCAGAGAAACTGTTCTTTTTTTACCAAAGTTCTTATAAATCCCATGTTGCGTAAAAATTCTCTTTCCTTTGGAATGACCTTGATTGAGATGATGATTGTGCTGGCAATTGTCGTTGTGCTGGCGACATTGGCACTTTCTATCGCAAATGGACCATTGCTTGATATTCGCCTCAGAAAATCCGCCGATCTGATTCAAACGGAATGGACAAAACTGCGGATCAAAGCGATGGAGGATGGACATTTGTACTGTTTCCGCAGCACGCTTGGAGGGGAAAAATTTCAGGTTGACAAAATTCTTGATGTCCACTTCACCGCCGGAGTGACCGACAAAAACAACGCCTCCCTCAATTCGGAGCGGCAGCGGCAAATCGGAACGGAGTCGCTTGATTATGACGACCTGACTGAGGAGGATTTCTTTTTGCAGAGTCCGCAAACCAATCAGAAAAGCACTATTAATAAAAGTCAATTGCCGGAAACCTGTTTTTTTGCAGATAGTTATGTCGAGCCGGATGTCCGGGCGGGCTACTATACCAAAATGATGACCCAGGGGGACGGACAGGGACAAATCGGCTATGACGGCATCTATTGGTCGGCTCCGGTCTTTTTTTACCCGGATGGAACGACGTCGACCGCCACATTTTTGCTCAAAAACGACATCGGAAAGTGTATGGAAGTGCACCTCCGCGGTCTGACCGGTGTCACCACCAAGAGCAGTTTGAGTTTGCCGGACAATTACCGCGGTTCCCTTAACGCCCGAAACGGACGCCATTCAGAAACGAGGGAAAAATGACCCGTCATACCGGTTTTTCCGATTCCCGACGTCAGGGAATCACGCTTCTGGAAATCATTTTCTCCATCATTGTTCTCGCCGGGTCAATGCTTGTGTTGAGTAATCTTTCGCGAATGGGGATGAGAAACGCGGTGATGTCGCGCGATCTGACTCAGGCACAACTCCTTTGCGAAACCATTCTTGCGGAAATTGAAATCGGGGTTCTTGATTTGGAACCGGTGTACGACGAGCCGGTAATGGATTTTCCCGACTCCGGAGCGTCCAATGTTTACGATTCCAACGAAGCGTTGTGGCTCTATTCGGTTGAACTCAACACGATTCACGAAAACGGTTTGCTCGAAGTGATCGTCACGGTCACCAAAAACGATTCCTCCTCGAAACCGCTTTCTTATCGGCTCGTCCGCTGGATGATCGACAAGGAAACCCTTGAGGAAGTCCTCGCCGAACGGGAAAGTATTTCTGCTGAGACATCGACCGGGACTTCCGGCACAGGAGGCGGTCAATGAACACACGGAATCCGACCTTAAGAGGAATGCAAAAAGTCCAAGCCGGTTACACGCTTTTTGAAGTGGTGCTTTCCCTGATTCTGCTGACGGCAATCCTGTCGATGATTACGGCGGCAATCAACATGCACCTCCATCAGTTGAGTGCCGGTCGGATGCAGACGGAAGAGGCACGTCTTGCCCGTGCGATTTTCGACAAACTCGCACGCGATATCCGGCACGTCGTTTTGGATCAGGAAAACACGGAGGAAACGTCCGCCGGTGACGGGATGAGTGAAAGCGGAACAACCGACTCGTTGTCCGCTTCGGAAACAGCCGCAACATCAGACGCTGAAACATCAGACACGGAGAGCAGCTATGATATGTCGCTGGTTCCGGAGACAGGGTTTATCGGAACGGCTCTTGGAATTTACGGCGGTCAGGACTGGATTCAGATTGACACACGTGAAACGCTTTTCGGCGAACGTTTCGAGAGTACGAACCTCTACAGCAAGAACAACCTTGACGACTCGCTGACATCGGACCGTATCAGTACCCTCAAAACGTCGCTCTACTATCTTGGGGAAGACACAGGAACTTACGATGCCGACGAGACCATCGCGAAAAATGCGGACAGTTCGCTTGCGGCTCCGGAATCGCCTGATCAGGAATACGATCGGCCGATTCACAGGTATGGGCTGTACCGCCGTTGGCTCGACCGGTCCGTAACGGAATATGCGATGGATAACGGTCTTGAAGACGATTTACTTGAGACCGAGGACACGCCGCTTGCCCCGGAAGTGGACAACATGGAATTCTCCTATTACGACGGAACGGACTGGCTTTCCGAGTGGAACATGGACGAATCCCGAACATTACCGGCGGCCGTCCGTATTATTCTGACCATTCGCCGGAAAGATTATGACGCAGTGAAAAGCCGCGGTCTGAGTGCCGTCAGTGAAGAAAACAAGCGAGCTGTCGTTTACTCCCTGACGATTCCGACCTCACTGGAACTTGCGGTCGTGTCAGAGGAGACCTCCGCCGGGGAGAGTTCCACCTCAACGGAACAATAAGGCTGGGGAAGCCCCGGCGGGCCGAAGGCAACTGGATGCAACGTCACGTTGCCCAGTGAGCAACGGGAGCGGGTTTGGTTCTCGGGACGGCAGTCCCATCCGGGGTGCAGCGTCCGCACGCTGCCCGGAGGCATTTCTTCTGAATATCAGGACACGGATTTTGAGGTTCAGGAGATGGATTTCGGACTTCCGCCGCCGGATTTTATCCTTATATCTCTCCGATTTCGGGCTTCCGAGAGGAAACCATACCCGTTCCATCGCACCTCGCAAGCGGTTGGAGACGTTATTTATTGAAAGCGACCACCTCAAAGAGGCCGGGAGCAAACCGCCCGTCGCGGCGTCGCGACCGGAGGCCGAATGGAACGCAGTGACCATGAGGCAAGTGCGGTACAGCAGCATGCTACCCACTCCAAATCATCGGGAGAGAACGCCTTTACGGAAAAAATGGTCTTGATTTTTGAGGCGGTTTTGGGTAGGATCCGCAAATGACGACGTTTATTTCCCTCAAAAAGCCGCCGAAGAGGCACAGGATACTTTTTTGGGTCTTGGCACTGGCATTCCTTTTGGAAATTTCCGGGGGCTGTCTTGACCCGGGACGCTGGAAAACTCCGAATTTCGCACACCCGGGAACGCTGGAGGTTCAGCGTCACAATATGCTTTTGGCCGACCCGCTTCCGTCCGTTCAAACACATGGAGCACAGAAAGACAGTTTGCGTCCCCGCGATATGTCACACCCGTGGAGTGATCTTTCCGTGGAAATGACTCAACAAGAGGTCTTTTTGAAACCATGAGTTTTGCCGTTCCGCCGTATTCGCGGCCCGTATCGGAAAAACTTCACGATATTCTGCCTCCTGCTTCTTTATGGAAAACATTGACGTTTAAGCCAAAAAGACGAACCCTTCCACGAGGAAAATCAATGCGATCTGTGAAAATTCAGTACCCCGGATAAATGACACGGTTAAATTGTGTGTTGTGATATCCGCCGAAACTCCCTGTCTGGAAAGGTTCCGGCGAAGCTCCGAAATAGCCATACGGATAAGCGGCTTTCGCGGGAATCCGATACGCGGCGGAGACTCCACTGTTACTGTACGACACGGTGGGGATGTTCTCATTTTGCCTGTTTTGCCTCCGTGCAAACAAACCTCCTAATCCGCGACGCTGCCGTCCTTGTTCGGAAGGCATCTGAATGATGATTTGCGGCTGTCCCATCCCCATCATCATAGGATTCATGTACGGATTCATCATCATGTAGGGATGATTCATACCTGCCATCCACGGATTCATCATGTAAGGATTTCCCATTCCTCCCATCATGCCGGGCATTCCCTGCTGTAACCCTCCCGAATGATTCAAACTGGCCTGAATTCCCATCCCTTGCGGTGAATCAAACGGAACAAACATTGCCTGCATCTGACCCGTTTGCGGTACATCCGTTTGCGCACCGTTTTCTGCGGCGTTTTCCCCCGATTTCATCTCTTCCTCTGAGGCGGATTTCGGATAAACCACAATATATCCCAGTGTTTGCGGCATCATGGAACCGGCGGCATAATTCGGATAATACCTCGACATTCCCATTTGCCCAAACTGCCCCATCTGCGGCATTGTCGGAGGAACATTGGCGACTTGGGCAATACCATACTGCCGGGAATGATATGCATTAAGGTAAGTATTCCAGGCATCTTGAATCACTTGCGGCGACTGGACTTGTTGTGGTATGATGGACGCATAATATCCTTGTTGCTGCGGACTGTACCCGTAACCCATTGATTGGAAGGGAGTTCCACCATTATTGGCACTATTGTTTCCATAAGGGAACAAACCGCATGCGTAAGCCGGGGCAATGGGTGCGGTTTGGAGAGTACCACCAGTGGAAGTCGGCGGAGCCAACTGATTGTAGGCCACCTGCCTTGCCGTATAAGCCGTATAAATATCACCGGTATTGAGCCACCACCCCATTTCGGGAGACACGTCATCACCACATAGATAATCTTCCGCCGAAGTTGAAAAAGTTTCCTCACTTCCAACTTGGTTTACGTTCCTCGAGAAAAACAGCGGACTCGGTTTTTCCTCTTCAGTCAGTCCTTTCATTTGTGATTTGACAAACACAAGTGATTCCGTTTCAATCGTTGTGCGAAATTCTGTCGCCGAAGCGGAATCAAAATCATTCTGTTGAGGATTCGGCACTTGGGTACTGGTCACATCATCAGTATTACGTTCAGACTGCGTATTTTTCTCAGATTCCGCATTTTTTGAAGACTGTTTCATCCAGGCCGGATGTTGGATAACAACTTGATTATCGTTCCAATACTTTGCCGTCTGTTCCGGTGTTGTCCATTCCGGCGAAATCTCCGGCGTGACAGGATAACTGACCTGTTGAATCGTACGAAACTGCAACGGTGTTTCCGACTGATAAGACGGATAAGCTGTGTAAGTCGCGGAATAATGAACGGAATCGCCGCCGGACTTCATTTTACCGGAACTATCGAAAGCCGCCGGGCGATACTGTATTGTCTGCGGCAACACAATATGCGGAACTTGTTGATAATAAATGGGTTGCGTCCCGTGATCCGCTGTAACGCCGACTCCTGTCAGAAAACTAATCGAAGTCGTTGTCAAGGAAAAATAAACGAACAATTTTGCAAACTTTGCCACAGGAACCCTCGTCATACCCTTTTGAATAATGAACAAACAGTATGCAGAAAAACTCCACACCCTAATAATCTTCATCGAACAAAAGAAAACAAGAGTTTTGTGAACACGCGGAAAATAGAAAATTATTCCCGGAAAACCGTAAATCTCGCCATTAAAAACGGTGCACATGTAATTTTACATGCGACTCGCAATATCTACTCAGGTTACCACAATATCAGCGGCGTGGCGACCAGACAGGCAACGATCCCTGTGCCTGATTCTTTTCGACGGAAACCGAACTTGTTTTGCCGGAATTCGACGAGACGGAACCAAGGGGTTCCGATTTGCTCTGAAGATCGGCAAACTGCTGACGCAATTGTTGATTTTCGTAGCCGCAATGGTCAAGCTGTTCTTTTGTGAAGAACAGCTCATCCTCAAGCTGACGGTTTTCCTGAATCAGCATCGGCACAGCCACTTCCTTTTGATATTTGGCCGAAGCACAACCTGTGATCAGGAAAAAGAGCAAACTCATTAATAGTAATAGGGGCGAAATCCTTTTCGTTCCCGTCATCTTTCAATTCCTGAATGAAATAACATGAAAACCTAATGGCGAAAAAATCATGGCAAACGAACTGCGTATTCTGTTTATTTTAGTCATTTTTTTGTTTGGGAAGGGCGGACTCAATAACACGGTCGATCAATCCGTATTCACAAGCCTCTTCGGCAGACATGAAACGGTCACGATCGGTGTCGGTTTCGATCTTGTCCAATGGCTGCGAGGTGTGTTTGACCAAAAGCTGGTTCATCTTTTCCTTGATTTTGGAAAATTCCGCTGCGTGAATCAAAATTTCCTCAGCGGTTCCTTCCATTCCGGCGAGCGGTTGATGAATCATAATACGCGAATTGGGCAAAGCGTAACGTTTGCCTTTCGTGCCGGCAGTGAGGAGAATCGCCCCCATCGACGCACACTGACCAATACAATACGTCGCCACATCGCAACTGATATATTGAATGGTGTCGTAAATAGCGAGTCCGGCCGTGACACTTCCGCCGGGAGAATTAATGTACAAATGAATGTCGGCATTCGCATCGTCCGAATGAAGAAACAAAAGCTGTGCCACCACCGCGTTGGCGACTTCGTCATCCACTCCGGTTCCGAGGAAAATGATCCGGTCTTTCAACAGACGGCTGTATATATCCATCGCCCGCTCTTCACGGCCGCTCTTTTCAATGACATAAGGAATCAAAAGCATATCAAATTTCCATTAAAATATCTGGTTTCAGTAACTCGTCTAGTCTGATTAAATAATACAGGCTGTTTATTTGTCTTATTTATCCTCTTCTGAAGCGGGAACTTCCTGTTTTTTGAGGATGTCATCGACCAGTCCATACGCTCTGCATTCCTCCGCGTCAAGATAATAATCCCTGTCCGTATCCTGAGCGATCTGCTCTACTGTTTTTTCCGTATGCAGGGCAAGAATTTCATTGACCACCTGACGGTCTTTAAGGATTTGGTCGGCTTGAATTTTGATGTCGGAAACCTGTCCGCGAACCCCTCCCCATGGCTGATGAATCATGATTTTGGAATGCGGAAGAGCAAAACGTTTTCCTTTTGTCCCGCCTGCGAGAAGAATCGCCCCGCCGCTTGCCGCAAGACCGACACAGTACGTCGCGACAGGACAGCTTAATATCTGCATTGTATCATACATCGCAAGTGTCGCGGTCACGCTTCCACCGGGCGAATTGATGTAAAAATGGATGTCTTTACGGCGGTTTTCACTCTGAAGATAGAGAAGTTTCATCACAATTTCATTTGCAGTACCACTGGTAATTTCGCCCTGAAGAAAAATAATACGGTTTTCCAAAAGGAGATCGCCCAGCCCCATATTCCGCTGACGCTGGTAATCACGGTAATCCAAAAAAGGGTCTGCAAGAGGCGGACGCGATAATTGAGGAGTGTTCATTATTTCAAATCCTGTCATAATAAGCCGTTACGTATTTTATAGTTGTGCCGTCTCCGACATGGTTGTCAAAGGATTATACTGTTAATCCATTTTTAAAATAGGCATGGAAGCGTACTTTTTCTTTTTGCTGAAAATCAAGTGGGTGTATTGTGACTAATTTCCTTATGAAAGTCAAGAGCATTTTGGCCAATCGGAGAATTTTTTCACTGTGCCGATTTCATAAAGTTACGTCTTACCGTTTACAGGGGAAAACATCACTTTGAAAAAAGTATATTGAAATATGTTTCATAATTTTTTCGAGGAAATTTCATTTTGCAACTTGGCGATGAAATCCGAAACAGGAACCACACCAAGTTCTCCTTCTTTACGGTCACGGACTGCCACTGTATCGGTTTCCTCTTCTTTGGCACCGACAACACAAAGATATGGAACCAAATCAAGGCGGCCATCACGGATTTTCGAACCGATTTTCTCGGCATCATAATTTGCCGTAACTCTAATTCCTGCTTCAAGTAAACGCTTGACCACCGTTCCGGCGCAATCTTCAAATTTCTGACTCACCGTCAACACTCTGACCTGTTCCGGTGCCAGCCAGAGCGGAAACGCCGCCGCGAAATGCTCAATCAGTATTCCCGTGAACCGCTCGAATGACCCAAACGGGGCACGGTGAATCATCACCGGCTTGTGCGGTTTGTTATCTGCACCGATATACTCCAAATTGAACCGCTCGGCACTTGGCAGATTATAATCGAGCTGAACCGTACCAAGCTGCCACTGCCGCCCCAGACAGTCCTTCACAATAAAGTCCGCTTTCGGACCATAAAACGCGGCTTCCCCTTCGACAATTTCCAAACTCGGCAGATTCATATTTTTGCACACTTTTTCAAGAGCGGCCTGAGCTTTTCTCCAGTTTTCCGGATCGCCGACATATTTCTCATTTTCCCAGTCACGAAAACTGAGCCGGACACGGTAATCATCAAAACCCATTGTTTTGAGTACCATTTGCGTCATTTCGAGACAATCGCGAAACTCTTCTTCGACCTGTTCTTCCGTACAGAAAATATGAGCGTCATCTTGCGTAAAACCTCTTACCCTTGTCATTCCGTTAAGTTCACCGGACTGTTCAAAACGGTGAACCGTTCCAAACTCCGCAATCCGAACCGGCAGATCACGGTAACTCCTCGGTTTGGACTGATAAACCACAACATGATGCGGACAATTCATCGGTCGGAGGAGGAAACGGTCGCCATCTTGCATTTCGATAGGCGGAAACTGGCTGTCTGCGTAATAGGGGTAATGTCCGGAGATTTGATAAAGTTCCACCTTGCCAATCGGCGGTGTGGTGACCGGAGTGTAACCGCGTTTGATTAACTCGCCGTAAATAAAATTTTCAAGCTGCCGACGGAGCAACGCCCCTTTCGGAAGCCACAAAATCAATCCTTGCCCTACCCGTGAATCAATCAGAAAAAGTTCGTGACGTTTACCTAAAACCCGATGATCCCGCTTTTTCGCCTCATCAAGCTGGAAAAGATAATCCTCCAGTTCCTTTTTGCCGAAGAAAGCCGTGGCATAGAGCCGTTGGAGCTGTTGACGACTGGCGTCCCCTTTCCAGTAAGCTCCGGCAATCGATAGCAACTTGAACGCTGCAATGGACTTAGGACTCGGAATATGCGGTCCGCGACAGAGATCGAGAAACTCACCCTGACGGTAAAATGACACCGTTTCATTCTCCGCCAACCCTTCATTGAGATGTTCCACCTTGAGAGTTTGTCCCATTTCCCGGCAAAGTTTGACCGCTTCCGCCTTGGAAAGCTCAATCCGTTCGAAAGGCTCATCCGCTTGAATCAGTTTTTTCATTTCCGCTTCAATTTTCGGAAAATCCTCTTCAGAGATCGGCGTTTCAGTCCATAAATCATAATAGAACCCGTTTTCAACTGTCGGGCCAAATGCCAACTGCACATTTTTGTAAAGCCGCATAACCGCCCGTGCCATCAAATGTGCCGCCGAGTGACGCATCATCTCCAAGGATTCTACGTCTTTTTTGGTGAGGAGTCTGAATGTAACCTCCCCGGTCAAAGGGAGTTGTGCGTCCACTCCGATGACATTCCCATCAAGAACCGCTCCGAGTGTTGCCTTGGCCAGTCCTGTTCCGATTTCTGCTGCAATATCCATTGGCGTGACGGAACGCTCATATTCACGCACGGATCCATCCGGTAAAACGACCTTTAACATTGATTTATGTTCCTGAAACGTTAAGAATGAAAAAACATTCTATTAAGTTTACGTCTGTAATCCGGCATGTAAAGGAGTCCGGCGGGGCAGCGCACGGGCGGCAGCATGCTGCTTCATTTTCACATTTTAAAAGGAGCTTTTTTATGTTTCGCATTCTTTTTTCACTGACATTGTTTTGCACGTTGTTTTCCGTTTCAGGATGCAAGGATTCCTCAAGGCCGGAAGATTTGCCGAAGTTGTTTCCCTGTGTCATCACCATTACGCAAGAGGGCAAACCTTTGGAAGAGGCTTCCGTCGAACTCGTCGCGACGGACCAAAACAATGCCAAATACAAATCTCTTTCCATCACCGACGCGGAAGGCAGAGCCGTCATGTCCACTTTACGGGTATGAAGGGGTTCCGGCGGGAAAAGACAAAGTCGCTGTGACAAAAATACTCACCGACGATGTTGTTTATAAGGAAAACGAAGCCGGCGGAAAGGATTTGGTCAGTTATAAAACATACAAGACGGTCGAGCCGCAATTTTCCGATGCGAAGACCACGCCGCATGAACTGGAAATCACCGGAAAAGGCAAAAAAACCGAAGTGACGTTTGATGTCGGCAAAGCGGTCAAAGTGCGGATGTAGGTTTTGAAGAGAGACGGCTGCCCGGCTGAGACGAGCCGTCGTTCCCGCCGTCAAACGCACCGTGTTCAAACGCACCGTGCGGAAAATCACCGTATCGGAAAGCGTTTTCCGTCACCGTGTCCGTGTGTCACAGCGTCAGACCGGGGTTGTTGACACAATGTTTGATCTGACGGTTCAACTCCGCGCGGGAAAGCCGTATTTGCGGAATCAGCGGCGGAAGATTGTAAACATCCTCCGTTTTCGACTCCTCGCTCTCGTCCAGCCGCGTGGTCAAAACCTCGTCCTGCAGCGAAGAAAGCCACATCGGCACTTCATATCCCACCCCCATCGGTTCGCGGGCGAACAGTTCAATCTGTTCCTCAAGTTTCAGGAAGGCTTTTTTCGGTGACGTGCCGTCGCGGGCTTCGCGAACCGCCTCGGGAACAATGCCGCACATCCGGTCAATCTGGAGCGGACGGACAAACCGCTCCTGAAGCCGTTCATGCACACTCGGAAGCCACATGCCGTATTTCTCACTGAGCCGCATATAATGCTTCAGATGTTCCTCCGCCGCCTGAATGCTGCGTTTGGCGACCGCCCGCTCCCAAATTTCCGCCGCGTCCTGCCGCTGCGCGCGGATCATCTCGTCATGCACCCAGTACACCGGTTTCAGGTTCCACGAAATCCGTTCGTAGCCGGTGAGTACCCGAAGCATGTCAAGAAGCATGTACAGCCGCTCGCCGCGGTCGGAGTGAATCGTCGTACTGTTGTAGTCGATGTATTCCGAGTAATTCTCCGCAATGGACTCGAAAATCACATCCAGATTGTACACCGCTTCGTCCATGGTGATGGTACTGCTGATCAGGTCTTCAATCAGGATTTGCGCCGTTTCGAGTTCTCCTTCCTCTTTGTAGATCTGAATGAGCGACTGAAGATAATTTTTGGTCCCTTGATGCAAAACGGCCCGAAGATTTCCGAAGGCCATGAAATTCTGCGTGAAAATGTCGTGACCGTACTTCTGAATAAACCCTTTCATTCCCTCCCAGACACGTTTGTCGGCAATGGATTCCACCGGGGAAATACGGATCTGCTTACTGTGCGAAAGCCAGCCGGCAAGGAGAATCTCAATGATCTGCTCCATGTAATCCGCCAGAGCATGACTGACCGTCGGTGTCGGTTCCTCTTTTTTCACACGCCATTTTTTCGAAGACTCGGAAACGCACCGGGCAATCGCACGGGTCGCTTTTTCAAAGAGCCGGTCATATTCCGTAATGGCCCCCTGTTTGAGCGGGTGAAGCTGTTCCATTTGTTCCACGGTGTGCAAAAGCTCCACCGTTTCCGCAATCAGTCCCAGCCGCGGTCCGTACTCGAAAAGCCGTATGATCGTCTGCTGCAAAAACCGGACGGCCACGATGTTCATCGGACTTCCGCCGCGGGATGTCGGCACATAAAGAAGCGTTTCATTGAGAAGCTCCGTCATCATTTCAGGCCAAAGCTTTTTGACGGTTTTCACTTCGCCGCGGTACGCCGCCGAAAAAACCGGAAGCACCGTTTTCTGCCAGCCGCGGAGCATGTTGAGCATTTCCGCCGGCACTTCCGTTCCGAGTACGGAAAAGATGGTGCAAATCGAGTCCAGCACTTCGACAATCGTCCAGACGATCCGGTCAAGGAGTATCTCTTTGGTTCCGCGGTGCTTGTCATACTCCATCAGCGAATCCTGCGTGCCTTTCGGCGGAGGAACTTCGTAAGAGGTCACCGAGGCAAGCAGTTTTTCAAGGCCGCGTTGAAATCCCGCCGCCTGTTTGAGCCACTCAATCAACGTCTCACACTCCGCTTCGTTTCCGCCGGCACCACCGGTAATCCGCGGTGATTTCGTCGCGGAATAACGCCATAACTTGCTCATCGTAATGAGAAACGCCAGCCGGTCACTGATGCGGTCGGTCTCTTTGAACAGTTCAAAATCATCGTCATCGTTGAATCTTGAGGAGCCTTCGAAACCGTTTCCTTCGGCAATATCCTCGTCAACACCGTCTTCCGCCGTGTCATGATAGGTGACATTTTCATAAGCGGCGCTGTAAGTGTCGTCGATACCGCGGTGCCCCTCCTCGGAAGACGGTCCGGCGTCATGACCGGCCATGTTTCCGTCCGCTTCAATCTCGAACACCGGAATGTTCCAGTATTCTCCGGCGTTCGCTTCCAGAAAATCGAAGAGCTTTTTCGTCATTTCCCAGCGTTTCGCAGGTTCCAACGGTGCGGAGAGTTTTTGCGAAGCGTCCACGGAGACCTTTTTCGGTTCCTGCTTCCACACCAGTTCAATCCATCGCATGATCAACGAGTGAAAGGAGAAGTCCCCTTCGGTGAGCGGAATACGGTCGGACTGATTCAGCCAGTGCATCATCAGTGCCATCGCCGCCACAAGGTCGCGTTGGTCGAGAAGAGCCTCGCCAAGCATGACATACGCCTTGGGAGACTCGAACCGCTCCACATGACGGCTCCAGAACTGAATGTCTCCGGCGGCGGTTCCCGCTTTGTGCCACGCGGCAAGAGCATTGGCCACCATGTTCGACGACTCCCAGACCGCCTGACCGGAGAATCCCTCGACACCGGAAACATCCATACTTCCGAACTGATCCCACCATCCCGCGAGCTGCGCCAGTTGATTGGAAACCTCCGTCTGCAGGTTTTCCAATCCTGACGCCGCCGCCTCTTTTTGCAACCGGCAGGCAAGGTCGAAGATGTCATTGAGAAGGTTGATCAGGTCGTCGATCCGATGGTCATGAACCGTATTGTCGACCGCCGGAAAGAGACTGAATTGCGCCCCGAATCCCAAAATCGTCCAGGGATCGGCGATGGCGCCGCAAGCCACCCCCCGATGGAGAAGATTTTCGATTTTCGGGAGAACTTCACCGGCCTGTTCCGGCTTTTCCTGATCAATCAGGAGATGGCCTTCGGTGATATAACAGTCCATTTTACAGAGAATCCTCGCCGACACCACCGCAATGATGTCCGCCTGACGGTTGGCCGCTTCAAAGTATCCCATCCGGGCAAGCGTCCGGGCGAGATGAAACCGCTGAAGCTGATCGGCACGCTGCTTGGCGAGCTGTTTGTTCAGACTCTGCCTTGCTCCGCCGAACGGTTGGTGCAGCCGCTTCCTTTCCTGTTCCATCCGCGGATGCATCGTTTCGGGAATCCGTGTCATGAGCGACTCGTAAAAGCGGTCGCGGTACGACGCAATGTGCGGCATGAGCGTCATCAATGTCATGTTGGAGTCAAACGTGTGCGTGTGGTCGCCGCTGATTCCCGCCCCCATGAGCATTGTTCCGGCCAGAATCGCACCGGCTTCATAAAGCAATTCCTCATACGGCACATGGGAGACTTCCGATTCTCCGGTGTATGCCGACTCCAGACGCTGCAAAATGCCGTCAAGCGTCAGCGAATGCACCACAAACCGGCGGAAATAGCCGTTTTCATCAATCGTGTGCGAGTCCCACATGCCGAAGTGATGATTGGGACGCCGGTTCACCGGATGGTCGAAATCATACGCCCGCGGGTCAATCACCAGTTCACGCATGTGGGCCGGGTCAAAACAGGCGTCCCGCAAAATCGCAGGATCGGTCATTTGCAGAATTTCAAGGCATTTTTCAATCAAAAGCTGATACCGTCCGAACGCAACCCCCGCTCCTTCAATGTAAAGCGGAATCGGCGCAACCCATTCATGCGGATCGGCCTCATTTTTATCGCGGCCTTCAAGAACCGGAACCGGACGGTAACCAATATAGTCATTCAGGGTACGGATCACCTGTTCGAGGAACACGTTGTCTTCCGGCCACGGCAATTCCTGAGACAAAACCACTTCAAACGCATGACCGATGAAAAACGGTGAAAAGAGAAAATCGTCCGTTTGATGGAACAGCAGATCACGGTGGAACTCACGGTAGGCGGGGAGCAGTTTGTCGTAAACCACGGACAACACACGGGTTGCCTGTCCGACATCCTTGAACGACCCGGACGTTTGATTCAACACGGCAAGTTCTGCGGCCAGTGTGACGGGAACCTGTTTCCATGTGTTTTCCGAATGGGTCTGAGCGAGCAGGGCGTAAAGATCACTCAACGCTTCGAGAAAACCGGTGTCACGGAGA
Source organism: Planctomycetaceae bacterium (assembly GCA_031274255.1). Classification (GTDB taxonomy): domain Bacteria; phylum Planctomycetota; class Planctomycetia; order Pirellulales; family Thermoguttaceae; genus WRMR01. The sequence continues at coordinate 20,543 of JAISQK010000168.1, forward strand.
CCGGAGGAAAAATTCAAATACCCCAATATCTTTTGCACGACCGGCTTCGTCTCGCCGCGGATAGGTCTGTTCATTATTTTTTCTTTTTTAATTAAAAATTCAAAAATACCTTTTCCCTATTAATTTATCTTCCAGTTTAGGCATTTTCGCAGTACGGTCTAGTAGGGACAAACCGCGGTTTCCCCCCCTCAAGGAAGATTTCTGTCATTTTTTTCACAACATCCTGATATTTATGAGGTTACAATCAGGAGTCCCTGTTACCGTGAACCGAAAAATTCCGCCGTTTTTTTCTTTGAAGAGACCGTGAGAAGGACCGGTGTTGCCAAAACGGAAATTCTTCTATAATAAGCACAATCACTTGTAAAACATCGGAAATATGGCCCAATGACGGATTCTCCCCCTTTTGTGAACGCCCATTGTCATCTGGAGCTGAGCGGTTTTTCGGAGCCGGTCCGGTGGAACGGTTCGTTTCCTGATTGGATTGCCGAAGTCTTGCGGCACCGGAACCAACCGGACTACTCTGTCGAAACGGCGGTTCGCCGCGGTGAAGCGGAGTTGCTTCAGACCGGAACCGTCGCCGCCGCCGACATTGTGCAGACCGATCTGCCGGCGGCGATACCGGCGGCAAACCCGCGGTTGACGACGAGACGTTTTCTGGAACTCATCGCCTGGACCCCGGAAAAAGCGGAGTCCCGGCTTGCGCGTGCGGAAGAGTTTCTTCAGCGGAATCCTTCCGCCGGACTTTCGCCTCACGCTCCGTACACGGTTTGTCCGGAGCTGCTTGACGGAGTGGTTTCGCTTTCACGGAAGTACCGCGTGCCTGTGGCGATGCACCTTGCGGAAACGCCGGACGAATCCGAACTTTTGCGGCATCATTGCGGCCCCCTTCTGGAGATGATGCGGCGGGCGGACCCGCATTACAATCCGAAAAAAACGCTTTCCGGCGGCAGACCGCTGGATTATCTGAAACAGCTTTCGCAGGCCCACCGCGTTCTCGTCATTCACGGGAATGACCTCGACGAGGAGGAAATCGGATTTCTCGCGTCACGAAGAGACAACATGTCGGCGGTGTTCTGTCCTGTCGCGCACCGGTATTTCGGTCGCAAAACGTATCCGCTGCGGCAAATGTCGGACGCCGGTGTCCTCGTGGCACTCGGAACGGACAGCCGGGCATCGTGGACGGGCGGAATGCTTTCCATGCGGGAAACGGTGCGAGTGCTGCTCGAAGATTACCCGGAAATGACGCCGGAGGAAGTCCTGCCGATGGCGACCGTCCACGGTCTCATGGCCGCAGGACTTGTTTGAATGTCTGAAAATCCGTGTTCATTCTCCGGCACCGCCGGCGCCTTTGAAGGAGATTTTGCAATTCGGCATTTGCGGCTGAATCTTTGCGATCAAAGCCTCCACCTGAGTTTTGTCGCCGTAAATGGTGAGCGATTTCAGCGAGGGGAGAGCGGTCAATTTTTCGACGTCCTCCAGCGGGTAACCGCTTTCACCGACCGTCAGCGTCTCCAGTTTGGGAAGTGCCGCCACCGCTTCAAGAGTCTTCCCCGTCATTCCGGAGTTCCCCCGGATTTCCAGCGTTTTGAGGTTGGTCATGGTTCCGAGAGCAACTCCGGTTTCATCGGAAAGGCCCGGCATGCTCCAGAGGACAAGGTTATTAATGACGGTGTTTCCCTCAAGTACCGCTTTGACGCTTTCATCGGTGACGGAGCCGAGCTCGCTCAGATTCAGACGGTTCAGCGACTTCATCGTTTTGAGAAGCGGGATTCCTTTATCGGTGATGTTCGGGTTGCCGCGGAGCAAAAGCCGTTCCAGCGGTTTCCCTTCGAGTTTGAGGAGGATTTCGTCGGAATACTTCATGCGGAAGAGCGACAGGTCGCGCAGTTTGGGAATCGACGCCAAGGCTTCCGCCGAATCATCGGAAACATCCTCCATGTCCTGAAGATCGACCGAGGTCAGATGGACGCACTCGGCAAGAGACGAAATGCTTCGGTCGGTGATCGCGTTGCGCAGTTTCACCACCTGAAGATTTTTCGCCTTCCGCAGATATTTAAGGTCGGTGAGCGAGGTGCAATTCCGAAGGTCAAGGACTTTCAGTTTCTCCATGTTTCCCAGGACGAGCAGCCCGAAGACATCAATGTTGTTGGCGCGGATTTCGAGGTGTTCCACATTTTTCATCTGGGAAACGATTTCCAGCCCCTCATTATTCAGTTCGATCCGGTTGAGGGCGAGTTTGGTGAGATTCGGCATGTTGTCCCGGATCACCTCCAGCGAAACATTACTGAGATTGGCGTTTTCGATGAGAACGGTCTTCAGGTTTTTCAGCGGAACCAGTTTGAGGAACCCCTCGTCGTTGACCTCCGGACCGAAAAGCTGGATGGATTCCAGATCGGTCAGTTTGGCAAACA
>JAISQK010000219.1 GCA_031274255.1 Planctomycetaceae bacterium
GCTATCTCCTCGTCCGACAGGTTAATGATATACTTTTTGGGTCTCGCCATAATGTCACCGCCTTTCTTGGCAGAGTTTACATTATGTTATACTAAATGTCTACAAGACAGTACACTAGCATTTGATTTTGGTGAGGGTGGAAATGTTGGTGAGGAGTCCCAGAAGGAGGATGGAGAGAATGGAATGAAAGCCGTGGCTGATGCCTTGTCTGGAGCGAGGATCGTGGACTTGTTGTAAACAACTGATAAGGATTTCAAAGAGTGAAAGGTGGGACATTGGGACCTCTGTGAGTCAAAGAAAAGGCGGATATCAACACCGCCTACTTTCCATAACGAAAGAAATCAAAAAACGGACGAAAAAACTTAACAACCGACCGGATTATACTGAATACTTGCAACGCTTGTATGGATTGTATTGGCTGCAACAGAGTCTCCCGATACTGGATTTTTTTCCTTCTTTCAACATCACACATGTTGTGACCTAAAATTGAGTGAGCTATTACAAATCCCCTCTTGGAATCCTTTCGGTGAAAACTATGTCAGAAAATCCGCAGACCCTCGCACCGCTTTATTCCATTCTCTCGCAAAGTCCTGATTTGCGGGAAATCGTCCAGATGTTTGTCGATGAAATGCCGAAGCGGATCAACACGATTCTTCAGGAATTTCAGGCCAAAGACTGGGACAATCTCCTCCTGACAACTCATCAACTCAAAGGTTCCGCCGGAAGTTACGGGTTCACTGAAATCAGTCCGGCGGCGGGAACGGTTGAAAATCTGTTACGGAAGCAATCTTCGGAAACGGAAATCTATCAGGCCATTGAGGAACTGATCGCGCTTTGCCGCCGTGCTTCGGCAGAAGGGCCGCAAAATTAGTTGCCCCGATATACAAAACCGGTGATTTGAACGATAATACAGTAGCCGGAAGTTTGTCCATGCCGGCATGAGGAACGGGATTGATGTCAAAATACCGCTGTTGGATTTCCATACTGATATTTTTTACGCTCACGGGAACGGTCACACCGCAAGAGCAAGTCACGATAGACCGTTTTTGGGCGGTTCTGATAAAAAATCCGCGGCGCGGCCCCGTGCTGGACCGGGTGTACAACCATGATTCCTGGCCGATACTTCGGGAGAAATGTCTGCGGCTTACGGAGGAATCTCCTGACGATGCCAAAGTTTGGCGGCTTCAGGGACTCGTGCTTTCCCTGCACGGCGACCATTCCGAAGCCGTCCCTGCGTATGAAAAGGCGGAGTCGCTTGCCCCTTCCGATCCGCTGAATCTGTATTACCTTGGGGAAGCGTTGGCTGCACTTCACCGGTGGTCCGACGCCGCAAAGGTTCTGGAACATTCCCTGAAACAAAAGCCTGCGAAGAGTGACTTGTTGGCGATTCTCTCCTCGCTGGGGAAAATTTACGAGCGGTTGGAAGATCAGGAAAAAGCCGCTTCTGTGTGGCAAAGACTGGAGGAACGCTTTCCTGACGATCCGGCGGCTCTTGCCCGGATGGCAGAGTCGCTGGAAAAAGTGGGGAAATTCGAGGAAGCCATGCGGCGTTATGAGCAGCTTATGAAACTGCCGCTTACAGAGACCGAACATCTGGAGTTTGCTCTTTCCGCGGCGGAAATGCGGTACCGGCTCGGCAACACGCAAACGGCTTTGGAGGAATTCGGAAAATTGTCCGACAGTGCGGCCGATTCGAGTTGGCTTGCGGATTGGGTCGGTGAACGTATTGAGCGTGTGTTTCACCGTCAAAACGATGAGGCGGGTCTGCTGGAATACTATCAAAAACGGCTTGAAACGCATCCGAACGATCTCACCGCAGCACGCCGCCGGACCAAGACGATGATTGACATCCTCAAGAAACAACGGAATTTTGAGGCGGTCGAGGCGGAATATGCAAAACTCATGACGCTTGATTCGATTCACGCCGCAGCACATCTTCAGGAACTTGCGAAATGGCAGCAGGAATCCGGTCAGCCCGGCAAAGCGGTGGAAACGGTGAAACGTCTCACGGAAATCGCGGAAAGTGCCGGTCATCACCGTGATTACGCGGAATTGCTTTGGAACGCCGGACGTTACGGCGAAGGACTCGACGCTCTGCGGCAGGCGGTGCGGCTCGAACCGGACAATCAGGAAACGCTTGCCGTGTTTGCGGAGCATCTGGCGGAAGAAGGTCAGGTTGAGGAAACGGTCGAAATTCTCTGGCGGATGTATGATCTTGCGGACCCGCAGGAAAAAACCGGAATGGCCGACAAACTTGCCGGACACTACAAAACGCTCCAAAGGTTTGAACAGCTTCCCGATGATTTGCGGCAGCATTCCGACGGCATGAACCGTTATGATTTTGCGTGTTGCCTGTCGCAGATTTATGTGAACATCGGAGATTACGTTACGGCAAAAAAAACACTGGAGCCGTTGCTTGACGGTATCGCTGAGGAGGAAACCCGCAAACCGGTTTTGCTCAATCAGCTTTCCCGAATTGCGGAAATGCAGGGAGATTTCCATTCGGCGATCCGGTATCAGGAAATGTTGTGTGCGTTAAGCCGTCTTCCGCTTGACTCCAACCGGCTGTTCCATCTTTACAGTCAGGCGGGAGAGACGGACAAAGCCGCCTCGCTTCAGTTGCAAAACATCCTCGGCATGGATCGGTTTTCCGGGCAGCTTGCGGCACTCGACCAAATGCTTGCCTATGAGGATTACGTCACGGCGGAAAAATTGATGGAGCGTCTCGAAGCGAAACATCCCGGCCATTGGGAACTGAATTACCGAAAACTGGAAACGCTCTACCGGCTGAAGAAAGGAGTCCCTGCCGCGATGACAGAGGAGTTTCGGCATAAGGATTTGCCGGATAAAACACTTTCTGCACTCCATGCCGGTACGCCGGAGCCGGAAAGACCGGACGCGGCATTCACGCTTGAACCAGCCGGCTCATTGCATCATTCCCCCTGGGGATTCGGAACGTCTCCGGTGTCTTACGTGCCGATTCATCGGGACTTCCTCATGACATGGGAGAAAGACAATCTTGAACTTTTCCTGACACTTTTTCGTGAAAAGCTGCAACTCAAACCGGATGCCCGCCGCAACCATGCCTTGAAAATCCCGCCGGAAAAACCGCTCTTCAAGCCGCAGACATTGGGGGACGCCCGTTTTGCTGCAATGCTTTGGGAGCTGAAAATGACATGGGATCAGGACATGGCGGAGTTTCCTGAGGAGCCGAAATTTCAAAGGCTGATTTCATGGATCGCCGCAACACTGGAGAGTTTGCCGGAAACATCAGACAATCCCCGTGTGCTTTTTACAAGAATCCGGCTGCTCGGTTTTCTGATTCTTTGTGAAAGATATTATGCCGTGATTCCATTTCCCGCTGCCGATCATGCCGCAAAGACTCGCGTGTTCCCGGAAGAATTTTCCTTCGGAAATGTCAGAGATCAGACGATCGCCGTGCTTGCTCTGCGCGGTCACAAAGAATGGAACGCGGCGGCGTTGTTACCGGTTTTGGAAAGTCTGCGGGAACCTGCGGATCCTCTTGCGGAAATGTTTTCCCTTGATCAGAGACTGGACTGGCTTACGGATGCGTGGGAACAAATCATTACAGACCCCAAGACCGACAAAGGGAAGCTCGGAGAGTATTACCGCCGTATAAAAGAGATTTTCCGGAAAACTCGCCGTGAACAGGATTTTACGGTCATTCGGCAGAGTCTCGAAAAGATCGGCAAGACATATCCTGATGTTTTTCTCGGCATTGTGACTGCGTCATTGGTATCGGAGCGGTCCATTCCGGAACCGCTTGCACCGGATGACGTGAAACATTATATCCTACAGGCGGCGGAGGCGACGATTGAAAATCTCAAAACGCAAGGAATCCAGGCGTTGCCCGATCACGCGGCAAATGATATTCCTCTTGAAACGGCCTGTTTGCGAGGGTTGGACCTTCACAGAAATTTTGACAATACGCTTAGGGAAATTTTCGGCGGAGAACGGTTCGACGAAGCTCAACTCAAAGCGTTTTTCCCGTCGCGGGGCGGACGGTTGACGGAACCTCTTCCGGTACCGGAACCTTCGTCGCTGGAAAAGAAGACGCTTCGCCGTGAGGAACTTGCGGAAATTCAAAAGCAGCTCGCGCGGATTGATGACATGACCGACTTTTATTTCCGTATTCGCGGGGCAATCCGAAACGCGGTTCTCGACGCCGCACAAAAAACCGTGACTTCACCGGAGGAGAATTTTTCCCTGCTCACGAAGTACCGCTTTGAGTTTACCAATCCGGCCGCCGAGGACTTTGACGAGTCCGCCGCCGATAGGATTTTATATCCGATGCTTTCGAAAACGCGAAATGAGGAGTTCCTGAATACCATCGTACACTCTCTTTCACGGCTTGATTATCTGATGCAAAACGCTCTTCCCGGTGACGGTGTTCCGCCGCAGGAAATGATCACTGACCGCCTCGGACGGTTCCTGCAACCCCTCGCCGATGATGCGGCGTCAGGAGAGGAAGGCGTCCGTCGGATTGCCGTTGAATTTCTGAAGCGTGAAGATTTCATCCTCCTCACGCCGCAGGAAAATGAAACGTACCGGACGAAAACCCTTGAGACGCTTACCGCCGAATTCCGCGGCGCTGCGGCCAAAGGGAAGACTTTTTCTGTCAACAAACTTCTTCTGCTTGGGATTCTTCATGCCCGTCAAAAGGATTACGCTCAAGCGGCGGCGGTGCTTGACACGATTCCGCTGAATTCCTCCGAAGCGGACAAACTGCGGGAAACCATTGTCCTGGAAATGTACGAAACCTCAATGTTTGCGGAATCGTTGCGGCCGCGTGCGGAACAAGCCGTGGACCGTCTGTTGAAGCTTCCGCTGATACCGCGGGAAATTCAGACACTCCGGCGGCTGTTGCGGCAGTTCGACCGGAACGATGAGGACGAGGCACTTCGTGAACGGCTTCTTCATACCGCCGCCGACCTGAACACCATGTCGGAGTTGCTTGACGAGTTGACTCTTGCCGGTGAAAATCAGCAAGAGGAAGCCGTCCGGTTTGCGAAAAAAGTGCTGCATTCCCCGGCGGTCTCCGGGAAAGCCTCCATGGAAACAGACCATTTTGCCCGTCAGGTTCAAGCGAAAGCCGTTAAACTTCTGGAACGCTTCCATGCGGAATAGTTCCGGCGTAAAGAGCCTTGCCTCGTACCGTTGTCATTTCTTTTCCATCAAAAAAAGGTATTCCAGATGTTTTCCGTCGCTGTTGATCCACTCATTCGTCCACCGCATTCGGCTCATGACATTTTTCTTATAGTCGATCTCTTCCGCACGGACCAGTCTGCCGTCCGTGTTGAGGATGTCGCAGAGTTCCGCTTTTGCGGCACGGCCTCCTGAACTGTAGGACAACAAAATGTATCTTGCGTTTGTCTCGCGGATGAGCCTTCGGATGGCCTGCATGGCGAGGAAATGACCATTCTCATCCCGGCGAAACTCCTCAAAAACCGATACCGCGACATCATCCCGAGAATCCTCCCGACGATTGACTTTACCAAACAGCTTCGGTTTGTCGTTCAATATCACTGATGTCCAAATGTGATAATAGGAGTTGTAACGCACCCGGCTCGGCGGCATTTTCTCATTATTCGAACCATACGGCGGATCAAAATACGCCAGATCGTAACTCCTTCCTTGAAGGATGTCAAAAATATCACCCCGCAACACTTCGTTCCTGCCTGAACTGACGAACAATTTAGGCAGCTTTAATATCATGTCATGGTACGACCGCGGCGACCAATCCGCCAGATAGGCTGCGAAGTGTCCGAGAGTGCTGTCCACCGAATCGAGGGCGAGAATCAGACTCGTCAAGGCGACCGCTTTCTCGACACGGTTGAGCCTCATCCGGTCGATTTCATCACGTACGGCGTCCAGTTTCATCGTATTTTTCAGTTGAAAAGGCCGTTTTTTCCGATGATCAACACCGCCATAATGCTCGGAAAACCAACCTTCACATCCCTTCAAACTGTTGAGATGGTCAAGGATTTCACGGTATTTTTTCGGAGGTTCCTTGTTCATAAGATACGCTGTTGCAAAAGTTTCCGACCAAACCGCAATATCATTTGATGTGGTGTTCCGCCCCCCTTTCGCAAACGCCTGACTCACCCGCGTCGAACCGCTGAAACCGTCCAAAACATCCGCGACATCCAAATCCGCGACGATCTTCAGAATCGACGGGAGAATCTTCCGTTTGGAACCGGCGTACTTGATTCCCTGGGTTTCGGGGACAATGGATTTCGTTCGACTCATTCTTTCATTTCAATGATCAATCATCCTGGAAAATACGATTGAACACTAAAGGATCGCTCCGTTGCGCGGAGTATTCACTTGATAAAAAAGAGGGAGAATTCCCGGAGGAATTTCCTGCGCCATGTTTGTCAGATTCTACCCCGAATCAACCGAAACGCAAGGGCAACATTCCGTACACATCAAATCACCGGTGATTGAGACACAACTGTCAGGGGAAAGTGAAAGAGATTCAAGAAATCGTCCAAAATCGTCTCCACTTTTTTGAAATCTCATTGTCATGATAACGTATTTCATGAATCATCGTTATAGACACCGCTGAAAGGATTGGCTATACTTTTCGGTAAAGTCCGTTGGAAAGACATTTCATCAAGTTGAGTTTTACGGAGAGCCCCCGTCAAAGCGGTTCCATTCAGGAGGAAACATGCACTTTTTTGACCAGCAATCCCGGGCCAAAAAACAGACCGTACTGTTGTTCGGTCTCTATCTCGTCATCATGTCGGGAATGATTTATCTGAGTTATTCCCTCGTTCAGGCGTTTTTGATGAGGCATAACGGCACGATTCCGCAGGAAGAAATCTTGTTTTTTTTGCTGTGTTCACCGGCGGACTTCCGCTGGAGTCCGAATTTTACGCTTCTGGCAAGCATCGCAATCACCGTAGTGACACTCGTCTCGCTGACGGCACTGATGACGGTCCGGCGGCTTCACGGCGGCAATGCCAAAGTCGCCATGTCGCTGGACGGTTCGCGGATTGTTCCCTACTTTGCGGGAAAATACGAACGGCGGTTTTACAATACGGTCTGTGAGATGGCGGTCGCGTCCGGTTTGCGTGTTCCTGAAGTCTTTCTGATGAAGCACGAAAAAGGAATCAACGCATTCACTCTCGGCGGACGCCGCGGCGGTACCGTCCTCTGCATCACTCAGGGAATGCTTGATCAGCTTTCCCGCGAGGAACTGCAAGGTGTCGTTGCTCATGAGTTCAGCCACATTCTGCACGGCGACACCCAATTCAACCTGCAAATTTCAGGGCTTCTTTCCGGTTCGTTTGTACTCACGGCGGTAAGCTGGACAATGTTCGGAATTCTGGCGGGGGCGGTCATTGCGCCGATGTTTTTAGGACGTTTAGGAGTGATGCTTTTTCTCATTCCCGGTTTACTTTATGAATACGGACTGTTTGACATCGTATACGGAATCGCGTTCGGACTGGCAACGATCTGTTTCCTCAATCTGTTGTTTGTCACTTACGTCAAGCGGGCGATTCTGCGGCAGCGGGAATACCTTGCCGACGCTTCCTCCGTGCAGTGGACACGTTACCCGCAGGGAATCATCGGGGCGCTTCAAAAAATCGAAAAGGCGCAGTTCGGGTCGCGGATTTTTCATTCGCGTGTATCGCTCATCAGTCACATCACTTTTGCGAGTGTCCAACGCGGAAATACGTTTCTTTCGCGGTTCCTCGACACGCATCCGCCGGTCCGCTCACGAATTCTGGCGATTGAGTCGCGGAAGGAATTTTGGCCCGAAGAACCGGTCAAAGGGTTTGATGCCCCAAAAGTCAAAGTTCAACCGGAGATTTCCGCTCAACCGCTGAAGTTTGCGGTCAATCTGTTTGAAAGCATTCCTGCGGAAATTCAGAAAACCGCGTCCGATCCGAACATGGCGGCGCCGCTGCTTTATGCCTTGTTTCTCAATAGGGAACCGGACATCCGTCAAAAGCAGCTCCATCTCATCCTCCAGTTCACCGACGCGCCGACACTCAACGAGGTACGGAAAATCGCCGGACCAATCGCATCACTTGGCGAGGAATACAAAACACCGGTTTCCGAAATCGCGTTTCCGACGCTGCGGAAACTTTCTCTCAAACAGTACGAAACGTTCCGCAAAACCGTTCATGCGATGATTCGCGCGGACGGACAAATGGATCTTTTCGAGTACACGTTCCTCGCCCATCTGACGCGCGAGTTGGACTGGATGTTTGGCGTGTCGGAACGGGACCGCGTGAAACATTATTCCTGTGAGGCCGTTGCGAAACCGTTTTTTACGGTGCTTTCGCGGCTTGCTTACGCCGGAGCCGATCAAAAAGAGATGATTTTCAAAGCCTACAATGAAGGATGTCACATTTGGGGAACACGTCAGCCGATTTTGCCGCTTGCGAACTGCGGCTTCACCAAATTCGATGCTTCGCTGAAAGAGTTGGCCGCCTCTTCACCGGTCAAAAAACGGATCATTCGTGCTTTGACCGCCTGTATCATGGCGGACGAAGTTGTGACGGACCGTGAACGGAAGCTCCTCCGCGCCGTGGCCGCGATGATCGGTGTCCCGATGCCGATTCTGGTTTAACCAAACAGCGGGGAAGCGTGCCGCTGTACCGCAGCCGGGAAGCCCCGGCGGGCCGCGGCCTCGCGGCAGGGATCCAACGCCCTTGCGTTGGTCGCCGAAGGCATTCTCTTAACATCTTGAGTGAGGAAATATTTCTCAGGTTGGATTATTCTAACCTTTCGATTTTTTCCTTCCTTTT
>JAISQK010000227.1 GCA_031274255.1 Planctomycetaceae bacterium
TTATAGGCTCCGATCGCATATTTTCCATAAGCCTGTTTGAATAGTTCCGTCGTGGTAACAATCATGAAAAATCCCTCTCTTTACTAAAGACGCAATAGGTCTGTGGAGTGATTGGAAATAAAATTTGCCTGCTTTACCATTTTAGCCCACTTTGTGAAAAAGACACCTAAAAACTACAAAATAGACTAAGTTACCATTCTACCCGATCATTTTTTCTTGAATAGAGGGGAATCTTTCTCTCTATCATCACATCTCCTTAGGGAGCAACAGCTCCGTTCCGGGCTGCAAACCGCCGGATTTCGTAAAGCGTCCCGGGTTAAGGTCGCGGATTTCCCGCCAACGGCGCACATCATTCAATTCACGTTTGGCGATAGTCAAGAACACATCTCCTTCCTGAACCACGTAAGTCCTGTATTTTTCCGAATCTACCGTAATATTTCGATTCATCGCAACCGATTGAAGCATTGGCTGGGAGTCTCCGACTGTGTACGACGCCTGAATTGTCCGTAATTTTTCACGAATCTGAGCCACTCGCTCTTTGTTCATTGAACGGTCATGCACCCGATACGAGGCCGCAGGCGTCTCCGAGTCTGATGAAACCGACATTGATGTGATTCGGGTCGGAGAAATAATGGGGCCCTCCTGTTCCTCCGCCGGACTGACGAGAGGAATATCCTGAATCCCCGTTCCTAAACTGTTTGAATTCGCCATTCTACCATTCCTGTGAGCGGCAGACGGGGGCTCTTCCATGAAATCAGTGATTTCTGTAGCAGGTTGCCGGAGTGTTTGCGTCTCTTGAAGAGATTGCGAATTTTGGAGAGACGGCGTTCTTGCGGAAACGAGGAGGGAATGATCTTGCGGAACAGATACGTTCCAAGCTGGCGGCATAATCGGTTCCGTCGGCGGAATCACATTCATCGGCTGTTCGGGAGACGGTGAACGGCGTGGTGAATCCGTGAAAAGCTCTTCAGATGAAACCGCTTTCTCCGATGGTGCCACCCGGCGTTGACGCCGTGAGGAAGAAGGGGTTGTCTCTGTAAAAAGCGGAGAGTCCTGAGGAACCAATATCGGTTGTTCCTGCGTAAGTGCCGGTGTGTAAGGGGTTTGGTTTGCGTAAGGTTCTGTAACAGGTGAAGCCGTCAAAGCGGCTGCCGGTCGAGGAGGTGATGGCGGAGAAGATTCCGACACAACCGAAATATTCTGTGTGACATGATTTGAATCCGTATTAGACACACCGGCAAACAAATGAGTTGAAACGGTTTCGTCAGAATGGACTCTGGAGCGAACTCTACGGCTTGGAGACGAATCTGCGGCGGCAAGTAACGGCGGATCGTCCGGCACGGAAAGCGGCGGTTCCCCGGCAAAATTTTGCGACGGTGTTATGTGAGTCGGCGGTGATGAAATTGGTGTCTCAGACGTATCATGTGTCAACAAAACCGGTTGCGGCGACGTTACCGGCAAAACAGGAAGTTCCTGAGAATGTAATCTTGCAAGTGAGCTGTCCGGAATATTTGCCGCAGGAGCCGATGCCGAAGCCGATATTGGCGCGGCAGGTGCGATTTCAACCGGAACCGCCACAGGAACTTCCGGCATCTCCGTTCCTGGAATCGAAACAACGGAGGAGAGCATTTCTGGCTCTCTATTTTCTGATACGGAATTTCCACTGGACCCATAGAAATTCGTACTATTCTGCGTGTCGAAAGGAAATGCAGGCGGCAACGCAATATCGGCCATACCTGTCGGCGGAATCGGTGCCGGTGGAATCTGCGGAGTGAAACTACCGGTTACATCATTTCTTCCCGGCAGCGGAAGAGGTGCAAATCCATCCTTTGGGGGATTATCAATTTCCTGACTGTTATTCGGCAAGGCGGATTGAGAGGTCTGGGCAATTTTTTCATCTGCTTTGTCGGGAACCTTTGCCGCGATTTCCGACGGTACGTCGGTTTTACTGTGCCTCATGAGAGATTTCACTCCCATATAACCGACACAAAGAAGGAGGGAACAAGCCATTATGAAAACTAACCGCTTTTTCATACTCCATTGGGAGGATTCCGCAAACGGATCGTCGATGTCCGTGTTGTGGTCATCCGTCTGAGCTGCCGGTTTGAGGGTTGGTTTGTCTGTAACTGGTTTGGGAATGGATTTTTGCGCGGAAACCTGAAATTTTCCCTGTTGCGGTTGTTTTGCTCCATTTGTGGAATTTTCCATATTAACCGCATTGGAAAATTCCACTGTATCCGCCGCATTTTGTGAAGCCACCGCTTGCGAGAGCGGAATAAAATTCCCTTTTTGCAAATGAGTTTTCTCTTCACCGCAAAGCCTGGCTTTTTCCTGACGTGCCGCTCGCCATGTCTGAAATTTGCCGATTCCCCGGGAAATACCGGTGTACCGGAGCAGAAAAACGGTCCCCGTTGGAATCTTTTTGAATAACAAAACACAATATTGGAACAATCCGGAGAGAGATTTGCCCTTTTGAAGAAACTGCGGGAGATATTTTAGTGACGAAATTCCGCGAAAAATGAGCAATAAAGGGAAGAGGCAAATCATCATTCCCGCCTTGAGCATTTTTGAGGCAAAATTCGGTCCTCTGTGATAGGTATCAAAATCGTCCGTATCGTCGATCAGAACGCCGTCTTGGTTGCAAAAATCAACCAAAGCGTCATCTTTCACGTCCACATCAGCGATCATTCGATCTTTTTTGTTGTTTCCATGACGAGTAATATCTGTCATTCCGGTCATGTTTGCATCCTTGCACGTTTTATTTTTGTGGCGCAACCTGAATTACGCCAATAGATTACATCATATTACTTCCGTTCGGCACAGCGAAGTTTGGCACTTCGGGCACGGGGATTCCGTTCCATTTCCTCTTCGGACGACTCTATCGGTTTTTTAGTGACAACATTCAGAATTTCACACTCACGCATCGCATTTTTGACGATTCTGTCTTCCAGCGAATGAAAACTGAGGATGACCAACCGTCCGTTCGGTTTAAGCTTTTCTGGTGCGGATTTCAAAAATTCCCCTAAAGCCCCCAATTCGTCATTTACAAAAATCCGAAGAGCCTGAAATGTCCGTGTCGCGGCGTCAATTCGGGCTTTTCCCGGCGGCTGCGGCACACATTCCCGTACCAAATTCGCAAATTCGGCGGCAACGTAAGGTTTTTGATTCTTTTTCCTGGTTTTCACAATCGCTCGTGCAATTCGCCGACTATAGCGTTCCTCGCCATACTCAAAAATCACTTGAGCGATCCGTTCCTCACTCAAAAATTCCAGCCACTGCCAGGCGGGGCGTCCTTCGGTTGTATCGAACCGCAAATCCAGGAGTCCGTCGGCATCAAAGCTGAATCCCCGTTCACGATCGGCTAATTGGTCGCTGGAAAGTCCCAAATCAAGGAGCATTCCGTCAACCGTTTCAATATTCAATTGCTCCAGAACGGTCAAAATGTCACGATAATTGGCTTGGTACGGTTTGACGCAAGTTCCCTGAAACCGTTCTTTTGCCTTCCGGACGGCACCGGCATCCCGATCCAGTGAAATGACGGAACCTCCTTCACCCAAAGAGATTGCGATTCGTTCTGAATGTCCGCCCGCCCCAAGTGTGCCGTCAATATAGACACCGCCCGGTTTCAAAGCGAGATATTCGACAACCTCGTCCGGCATCACCGAAATATGTAAGGATGAAGGCTGTTCGCTCATTTCGCTCTCGTGATATTGCCATTCTTTAACATCAGCCTTACATTGTAACAATTTTTTTCCGTTCAAACCAGAGCAATTTTGGGCCGCACGGAGACTTTCATGGACACTTTTTGTGACAAAATATCAATGAATGAGAATAATTGAGAATAATATTGTCAATCAGCCGCGTTGCTCCGATCCGCACCGCCAGAAGAATCACCACGCCGCTTGCCAATTCTGTGCAATCCTCGAAAGTTTCCGGATCAACAATCGCCGCGTAATCAATTTTGGCATCACGGGCGGTCAGAATGTGTTCTCTCACCTTTCGGCACACCGTATCCGTATCTTTTTCCCCGTGACTAAACATTTTTTGCGCTAACAGGAGACTTTCCGAAAGAACAACCGCCTGCTTCCGTTCCTCCTGCGACAAATACTTGTTTCGGCTGCTCATTGCCAGACCATCCGGTTCACGAATAATCGGACAAACGGTGATTTGCGTCGGAACATTGAGGTCACTGACCATTTTTTTGATAACCGCACACTGCTGAAAATCTTTTTGACCGAAAAAAGCGACATCCTGCTGAACCAACAAAAAGAGTTTCAACACGATGGTGGCGACACCCCGAAAATGCGTCGGCCGATATTCCCCTTCAAGCCGCTCTGTGATACCGCCAACTTCCACAAAAGTGTTAAAACAAGAGGGATACATCGTTTCCACCGACGGGGCAAATACAACAATTGTCCCGTTACAGGAATGGAGGAGTTCCAGATCGCTTGCCAATGTTCTCGGATATTTGGCAAAATCTTCATTTGGCGCAAATTGGGTAGGATTGACAAAAATACTTACCACCGTTATGTCGCACGCCTCGCATGAAGCACGTACCAGACTCAGATGTCCCTCGTGCAAGGCTCCCATCGTCGGCACGAGGCCAATACGTTTCCCCATACGTTTTTCGCGGGAAATGTATTGCCGGAGATCGTCCGGGCCGGTAAACAGGATCGGTGCATTTTGCTGACTCATACCGTAAATTTTAAATAAAATCCTGTTCCGTACAAGTGGTGACTCAGCGGTACTGGATCGGAGATGTCGGGATGACCGGGATTTTCCGGCCTGAATATCGGAAATTCGGCGGAGGTTCCGATGGAGAAGATGCAATCCCTTCTGAAGGATGAGATACAGAAGATGCGTCAAACGGGGTGTTCTGCGTATCTTCGGAAGGCCGCTTTTCGCGATTCCGATGGAACATTCCACTGTATCTTTCCCTGTTGCTCGTCTCTGTTTCCGGCATTTCGATAGATTCCCGAGGCTTCATGACCGTCAGCGGAGGATTATTTTCCGCAGTAGTAATAATATTTAGCGGCTCCTCAATATTTCCGGCCTGCGACTCAGCGGCTTTCGCGTTTGGATTCGGCAAATGATTTTTCCACAGCTCAACACCGGAAGCGTCCGTAAGCTGTTTTTGCGCCTGATTGCTCGCCTGATTCAGTTTTTCCGCTCCTTGCAAACTGATTCCGACGAAACGATCCAAGTGCCGTGAAAGCTGAGTGGTCAACATATCCGGACTGTTAAGAGAGAGCCACGTCAATGACGCCAACACCGAATAACAGACAAACGCGGCTCCAAGATGGGAAAAATCGAAAAACTTTAACGCTGTTCCGAGTGATTTTTTCGTTTGCAGTTTGCCGTTCACTTGTTTAAAGCTGCAAATTTCATCAAGAATCAGATGCGACAGAAATCCGAGCGAAAATCCAACCGCTTTCAGGATTCGTTGCTCCAAGGTGCCGGCACTGAGCAGGAAAATCAGTTCCCCGGAGAGGATTGTTGCGGGAATACTGTGAATAATCCCCCTGTGAATGGTGAACTTTTTCATCAGAGAGGCCAGTCCGAACCGGATAAGGAGGAATGTTCCCACGCTGATGACCGCTACCGTCTCACCATTGATTCCAAGTGTGTTAAGCCGAGCGGCCACGAGGGTCGAAACGACGCAGCCGGTGATCCACATGTAATCTTTGAACGAACGGCTGGTACTGCTGTCGATGTCGGGAAGGAGTCCGCCTATGCCGCAAAGTCCTCCGGCAACAAGACAGGTGTTCACGGGGAAACCGCACGGCCACCATGCGAGTCCGGCACAAACGGTTCCGGTCACGGAACTTAATGTTGCGTGTTGTCTGTAATTTCCCACATCAATTTCCCGAAATGAGGCGATTGCCGATCGTAACTCCGTGTCATCATCGGTGAAATCTACCTGTTTCCCCAAAAGGATTCAAGAGCAAAATGAAAAAAAACGGTATTTTCGCAATCTCCGGATTTCTGTATAATAAAGATTGCGGATCTCGTCGTGAGTCGATTACGTATTTTTCCAAAATGGGCTTCTCATGGAAAACTTGCAACCTTATGATTTCATTATCCTTGCTTTGCTCGGCTGGTTCACGCTGCGCGGAGTGCTCAGGGGAATGACCTCTCAGATTGCCTCACTTGTCTCGCTTGCCGTAACATGGTGGGCGTCGGTGAAATTTTGTCCGGTCATCGCTCCGGCCATCAAAACGGAAGCTCCTTGGAACAAGATTGTTGCGATATTGATCATCTTCGTGGCGGTCTATCTGGGAGTGAAATTTCTTCACCGAATCCTGGACGGAATCATTGCAAAAATCCGAATGCGCAATTTTGACCGGCTTCTCGGCGGACTTTTCGGTCTGATGAAGGGAATTTTCCTCGGAATGGTCCTCACCTTTTTTGCAGTGACACTCTCCACGACGACATGCGAAAAGGTACTCCAATCCAAGAGCGGCGTTTACTTGTCGCTGTTGCTGGAAAAAACCGCCTCCATGCTTCCTGCGGATGTCAACGAGTTGGTCACGAAAAATCTCGAGGCGTTCCGTACAACTCTCGACAAACACAAAGAGACGGCCGGTTCCGACGCTTTGATTAATAATCTGCTTTCAGAAGAGAATCAATGGGGCGAACGTGCTCAAAGTATTGCGGAACTGAACAAAATTTTCAGGAATACGCCCGATCCGGCCAATGAAAAACCGGCACTTGAGAAAAATCCGCTTACGGAACAAGGATTATCGGACCAAAACCCCGTATCTCATCAGAGCTATCTTTCTAAAAGCAGTCACAAGCCGATTCCGGCGTCAGCCGGAGAGAAAGTCCATTCTGATGCGGCGGCGGTCATGCAAAAGAATCCCCCTGTCACAAGACCGGACAATCGTCATTCCGCAGACTCTTTCATGCCTGTTCCGTCGGTGCAAACAACCTCACCGGTCCATTCCCCGCCGAGGGAGACACCTTCTTCCCCAAATTCCCCCTCCGACAGAAAACGCTGGCTCGAACTGATGCTGATGGAGTAAGGAATTTCGGGGCGGCGGGGTGGTCAAAAGGAATGGACGGTGTATAATAAAATCGGTGGTTTTGTTGTTCAATTCTCTACTTGTTTAGTACGCCCCGTAAGGAACCCCGTCTCATGCCGATTTACGAATACCGCTGTGAAAAATGTTCCCAGGAATTTGAACTTTTAATCCGCGGCAAAGACAAACCTGTCTGTCCGTATTGCGGGGAACGAAACCTTGCCCGTCGGATGAGTGTTCCGTCCGCTCACTCCTCATCCTCCGAAACTTCGACATGTCCCGGAGCCGCGGCGGGATGTCCTCAGAAGTCTCCGTCATGCTGCGGCGGGCGGGGTTGTGCGTGCCATTAACAGAGAAGGAAACGGTACGGTCTGAAAAATGCCGGATATTAAAATTCATAACAGACTCAAGCCGGTTGAAATGTCCCGGATTGCCCTTTATGTTTTCATCGTATCAGTGATTGCGGTGATTGTTTTCCGTGCCTGTACAATGTCTCTGACAACAGATGAAGCCTATACGGTCAACATTTATGCCGTCCGGTGGAAAAACATTTTTTCGCCGGAACTTTATCTTCCCAATAACCATGTTCTCCATACGGTGCTTGTCTGGATAATGTTTCATGCCGTTCCCTGGGAAGAATGGGTGATACGGTTGCCTGCCGTCCTCGGCGGTATCGGCTGTCTGATTCTCCTGAGAAAAATCGGGGCGTTTCTGTTTGAAAAATCACCGGAAAAAACGAGATTCCGTTATGTCTTTACATTGTTACTGACCGCTCTTGTTGCCTTGCATCCTTTGATTTTTCAGTTTTTCTCTTTTGCGAGAGGTTACGGACTTTCCTTGTTCTTTTCCCTTCTGGGATGTTATACACTAATGCAATATATATATGTCGTTTAAAAATAGTGTTGTCATTCAAAAGTCTGATGAGCGTTGTCAGATCACGTTGCTTTTCGTTTCCGGCGTTTCCTTCGGATTCTCTGCGGCGGCGAATCTTGCCTCGATTTTAATCAACACGTCTTTGATTCTTTCCGCTTTCTTTTTTCTCGGATTGTTTCTCCGGTTTGAAACAGGGCGGAACATTCGCAGGATTTTTCTGTCCATCCTTATCTGTTTTTGTGCTCCCGGTCTTTTGATTGTTTCGCTTCTTTACGCACCGATTCTCCTTTTCACCTCAGCGGAACAGTTCAATTACGCCACTGGAAGCCTTTGGGAAATGATACTTGACCAAACCGCCTGGACACTGGGCCATGCGGCCTATGCGCAACCGGAATCACTTCAACACGTTTTTCTCGGAATCCCTGTTTCGGAGGAATCGTATTGGCTCGGAGTTGTTTTATTTCCTTTTTTCATTCTGTTACCTGTCGTGATACTCACGGGATTTTTTATTGCCGATACGTTTCGGAATCTCTTTTTTGCCGGAAAAAGCCTGTCTCTTTCTCCGTCGGAAACAGCAATCGTCCTTATGGGAACGGCATTGTCGGGATATGTTCTAATGCTTCTTTTTTTGGACGGGATGGAAAGACCTGTCTTCTCCAAAGACCGGACAGGTTTGATTCCGATGGCTTATTTGCTGATGCTTTTGCCTCTCCTTTTACACCGCTGCACAACACATCCGACATTGCGGCGGAACAAAGTGATCCCGTCAGTCCTTGCCGGAAGCATTTTCCTTTTGACCGTTCACTTCCTTTCTCTGAGTTATACTCGAAAGTTGTGTATGAGTTGAAAAAGCAGCGGGGTTATTGGAAAATGGCGAGTGAAAACAAAAAGCATCATTTTTCAAGGAACCCCCGCTATGAAAAAGTTTAACAGAAAGTCGGAAGTCAATCCGGTCGTCGATCAAAAATTATCCGTCGCTAATGAAAAATTGTCAG
>JAISQK010000288.1 GCA_031274255.1 Planctomycetaceae bacterium
GTTTCATCACTCATGAATATTGCGGTTTTTTTGTTTGACAAATCCCCGGAGACGCAAATTTCCGTTTTCAATGATTTCCAACGAGGAAAACGAATTGTTCTTTGAGCCGGAACCTTCCACGACGGCGGAAAGCGTGCAATAAGGGATTCCGGCAATTTCTTTGTAGTCGCCTCCGTGATCGTGACCTTGCAGGACGAGACGGACTTTTCCCGACTGTTCCAACAAGACGCGAATCCGGTCCGCGTTCTTTACAGCGCAAGGCTGTTGATTTTCAATATCCAAACGTTGGTGCAGAAAGAGAATACACGGGAATTCCGCCGCGGCTAAATCCTCTTTGAGCCATTTCATTTCGGCATCAGGCAATTTCGTATCTGTCCATTGCGAGTTATTCCGGCCGTAATCAACACCGTCCTGACGAAAACACGCATCCAGCACGATGAAATGATAACCGTTGCGATCAAAGGAATAATACGATTTTTCCTGACCGACTTCATCGAGAAATTCTTTCTTCGTCAATGTTTCCACACAATGATTACCAAGAACATAGTGACGTTCCTTGCAAATTTTTCGAAATTCTGCGTTGATGGTTCGAAGATGTTTTTTATCTGTTTCGATGGATTTGACAGAATCAATAAAATCGCCGAGCTCGACGACAAAGTCCATCTGCTGTTTTCCCAATTCGGTGGCCGCATCGGCAAGTTTTACGGTCGATTCTTCGTAGTACCGATTGCCGGCCGGTTTTTTTTCGGCGTAATGAACATCGGTCAAAAGACCGATTCGGAGCACAGTCTTTTCCGTCTCGGCGACAGCTTTACGAATATTGAACGGTGCAACAGCCAATGTTCCGGTGATAAGAAGCGTTCCCTGGTAAAGGAACGCACGGCGATTTAATTGTCGACAGGATTCTTGTTGCATGTTATTTCTTTCTATTTGAAGTTGCAAGAAAATTTCAGCTTGCCGGCCCCGTAACGGGGTAAACGTTCGACCGGCTTGAATATACATCGCAAGCGGTTGGAAATGCTGTTTCGCCGGTCGATACCAGCGAGCAACGCGAGTGGGTTCGTGGCTTTTGGAGCGAGGAACATGCTGTTCCATCGCAGTTCCATTCGGCCTCAAGTTGGAAAGATTTTTCCAACCGACGCCGACCGCACGAAAGTGCCGGGAGGCAAGTGCGGTGCAGCGTGCGACGCTGCCGCCTGCCGCGGCCCGCCGGAGGCAAATATTATTCTCTTTCATACTTGCTATATTTGCGCTCTATTCGGTGCATAATCTCTCTTTGTATCAGCACTTTTTTATTTTGTCAATGATTTTCCCTTGTCAGATGAAAATCCGCGTTCGCCGTTCCATTGGAAGGAATGGTAAACAGGATACCCTCTGCCCGTATCTTCTGCGGAATTTTGACCGGCGGTTCACGCAGTGGATCACTGTCTCCGAGCGACATGCTATCGGGATCGGCCCATCCGATAAAAACACGGTATTTTCCAACTGACGCTCCTGAACGGGGGCTGTCTTCAATTGTTTTCAATTGAAATTTTCCCTGTACATTTGTTAATCCGGAGGATGTCAGCATGACTTCTGAATTTTCTTCACGAATCGGTTGAAAAAATACCTGAAAACCTTCGAGAGGTTTACCGTCCAATGTGACTGTTCCTGAAACGGGAACGATTGGTAACTTCGTACTACACCCTGAAGAGATTGAGAATCCAATCAGTAATATTGAAAACAATAAATATTTCGGTTTCATGTCGGTTGATATTGAATTAAATGGATTGAAAGGTGTTGCCGAATAAATATTTTATTCTTTAACATGTTTATATGACTGGTGTTACACTAATGTCAAACACGGCAGTATTCAGTCGGCAACATCGGGTTGAAAGGTAAATCCTATTCGTTGTATTTTCTTACGGCAATGTGACGGTGTCACCATCTCCGATAGATGCAAGTCTGACCCAGATATTGGCCGGATCCGTTGTTTGCGACAGAAAACGTACGGAACCATCACCGAGACCAATATTCGAACCACTTGTATGGTAGGCTCCGACACTTCGACGACAAAGTGTGTCTTGACTTCCAAATGTTGTCGGCATACCGGCTTTGCATATGGAGCGTTGATGATGATAAAACGTTCCGGCATAAGGTAAAGCATGAGAAACAGTAAAATGTCCGTATCCATACGTCCAAACTGTTGCACGTACAGTTTCTTCGGAAATATGAGCCTCCGCAATAACAACGGAATTGGAAGTCCCATCTGTGATTGTCTGAAATGTTTCGAAATAAAAAGACTTTTTATTGGTTCCCGACCCTAAATTTTCGCCGGCAATATGCAATATACCGATCCATTTGGAAGGTAATCCATGATGTTCATTTGGAAGATCAAACCAACCTTGATTGGTACTGCCGACAGTCCCTCCTGTTGAACGTCCGGCAATTCCGCGATAAGAAGCAGTTGCCCAATCGTGTGCCGGGGAACCTGTATTACCCCAACTGGGTCGAATTAAACGTTTGATTCCCGGGTCACTCGGACAATTATACGTCGGAATAAACGTTTTTGTTAATTCATCATGGCATGTGTTGCTGGTTGATTCGTTTGGCACGTATTTGTCCTCATAGAGAGACATCTGTTCGCAAAATGGTAAAATCGCAATTCCCCATGTGGCCATATAACCATCGTCAGGAGCGTTTTCCTTTCCTTTTTGAACAACTTTACCGGCAGGGAAACAGCCGAGACTGTCGTGATAATTGTGCATGGCGAGTGCAATCTGTTTCATATTGTTGGAACATTGCATTCGTCTTGCAGCTTCGCGGGCGGCCTGAACTGCGGGTAAAAGAAGAGCAATCAAAATCCCGATGATTGCAATCACCACAAGAAGTTCCACAAGAGTAAAAGCGGATCGGATAGCAGAACCGGATGGGGCAGTGAATTCTGAACAGACAAAAGAGTTTTGGGCATCGTTTGCAGCACATTTCGTATCGGCAGCGTTGGCCTCTGTCGCATTGGCTTCTATGATACGGGAACCAATACAGTTTACCCCCCCCCCCCATTTTGACATTTCGGACACAAAGTGAATTTTTGCATGGTTTTTCTCCTGTTTGGAAAAATGGTTTGACTCTTTTCGAAAACGTTTCACGAAAATTTAACACGGATTGACACAAATCAATCCAATAATTGTATTTTATACGCGGCAATTCCAAAAGTCAAGCAAGATTGTTGCCTTTTCGGGAAATTTCTTTAAAATAGTTGTTCACTCCTCAATCCGCCGCAGATCCTTGACAGGTTGGGGTACAATCAATGAAATGTCCTGGAAGCTTCAACAGAATGGAAAAATCATGAAAAATTTTTGTTTACCGGTATTTGTGATTTGCGTAACGGTTTGTTCCTGGTCTCCGACTTTTTCGGCGGAGGAAAAGTCCAAAGAGCCTTCTCCCTCCGCTCCGAAAGCAGAGAATGCCGTCAAAGAAAAAAAAGATCCCCAAAAGGAAGGCTGGAAACCGTTGCTGAACGGGGAAAATCTTGACGGCTGGAGCCTTCCCGGATTCGGAGGGGAAGGGGATGTTCAGGTAAAAAAAGGCAATCTCACCATTGGTGTCGGTATTTTATGTACGGGAATCAAGTATGAGAAAGAGTTCCCCAAAAAAGACTATGAAATCCGCTACGAAGCCAAACGGACCAAAGGATACGACTTTTTCGCAGCCTTGACGTTTCCGGTCGGCGACTCGTTTTGTACGTTTATTAACGGTGGCTGGGGCGGAGGAGTGGTAGGACTGTCATGTCTTGACGGAGCGGACGCTTCGGAAAATTCGACGACACAGTATTATTCTTTTAAGGAAGAGACCTGGTACAAATTCCGCGTCGCTGTGACGGAAGACAAAATCAAGGTCTGGATCGGCAAGGAAGACCAAGACCCTGAACTCAAAATCGACCAGCCTCTTGAAGGCTGCAAAGTCGGGACACGGCTGGAGGTTCAGATTTATGAGCCGCTCGGACTCGCCACATGGTGTACGGAAGGAGTCATCCGTCATCTGGAATACCGTCTCCTTAAACCGGAAGAAACGGCGAAAATCAAAGCGGAAATCAAGAAATAAATGCCAAACAGCGGAACTCCTCTTGACATTTCCCCGCGGTTTTGGGTATAGTTCCCTCCGTTGCTTTTGAGCGTTCCCATTCACCTTTATTCCTTTTTCCGTATGCCGTCATCCAAAGAGAAATTAATCCGTCAAAGCGAGACCGGAAAACCTTCCGCCGCCCTTGTCCATGAGTTTGAGCTTTCCTTAGCTTCCCGCGATACGCAGCATGAAACGCGGCATGTTCTGTTTTCACCGATGCACTATGAATCCGGTTATGCGTATCCGCTGATTCTCTGGCTGCACGGCCGCGGCAAAACGGACGAACGTCAACTGATGAAAGTCATGCCGGTCGTCAGTATGCGGAATTACGTCGGAATCGCCCCTCGCGGACTGCCGTGTGCATGGGAAAATGCCGGGGAATCGCTCGGTTGGGGAGATTCGGACGCGGATTTTTTCGCGGCTCAAAAACGTGTTTTCGATTGTCTGGAGATTGCCCGAAAGAAGTGTCACATCAACAAAAAGCGGATTTTCCTTGTCGGCTGTCATGAAGGCGGAACCATGGCTTTTCAGCTTGGTTTGCAGTTTCCGAATGTTTTTGCCGGTGTCGTTTCTCTTGGCGGACCGTTTCCCCGCGGGAATTTGGGACAGTTTCACGCGGTCCGCAAACTGCCGTTCCTCCTTTCCGTCGGACGCGAAAGCAAAGACTTTTCCGCTTCGCGGCTTGCTCAAGACATGCGGCTTTTCCATGCGGCGGGCATGTCGGTGACGGTTCGGCAATATCCGGGAAGCGAGCCGCTTTCCGTGATGATGCTGGAAGATGTCAACCGCTGGCTGATGGAACGGATCACCCGATAAGAAGAAAACAGGCGGTGCATGCTTTTGCTTTTTCTGTGGCTGATCATCGGAGGAATTGTGACCCTGGTGCTTCCTGAACGGAAACCGCGGCAAATCGCGCTGGCGGTGGCACTCGGAGCCATGACAGGACTCCTTCAGAAAGACAATCTGCTGGTGCTTCTGTTGATTTTGGCGATTTTCCTGTTACGGGTGAATCTTGGAGCAGGAATTCTCGCGGCGGTGATTTTCAGCGGACTCGGAACATTACTCGACTCCTTCGCGGACAAAATCGGTTCGTGGATTCTTTGCCGTCCCGTGATTCAGCCGCTGGGAACATCCTTTTTCGAGCTTCCGTTAACGGCATGGACCTCACTGAACAATACTGTTGTTCTGGGAAATTTTGTGATTGGTCTTGTGCTGTTTTATCCCGTTTTCCACATTTCTTTGCGAATCTGCCGGAAAATCACTGACCGTCATGCCGCCGGGACCGACTCCAATGCCAGCGGAGCCAATATCAGCGATGGGACAACACGCATCCCTCACTCGGAATCGGAAAGCGACACCGGTTCAAATGTCTGCGGTTCCGGTTTTGCCGGAGAAATCGGTTCAGGAACAGCCAGCGTTCCCGGCATTCCCGAAAAACCTTCCGCTCTCGAATCTTTTCTTGTGCCGTCCGATGGGGAAGAACTCAGAGGAAACCCCGGCGGAATGTAATAACCGGCTCCGGCGGTGTTTTCCGTATAACGGTTCGCATAACCGGGATGGATTATGCCGCCTTGGTATCGACCGCCGCCGTTACTGTTGTTGTCCATCTCGTCTTTTTCGGCGGACTTTTCTTTTGCATTTTCTTCTTTCCCCCGGCGGTTATTATTTATGTTGTCCTCTTTTTCCGGCATTTTCGCGGAGGTATCCGTGCAGGATTCGCTGTTTCCATAAGTTCCGTCGAAAGAGGTGCCGCCGCTGCCGTAACCGTCACTGTCATAAGAGTAATAAGAAGAAGTACTCCCGTGATTATAAGACCCGTTATAGGACGTATAGGACGCGGAATCTGGTTCGGACACCTCGTCGGAGCCGTCTCCATATTCGGAAGTCTTTCGGGGTTCCTGGGTTCGTGTGTTGTCTGAACGTGACGAAGTGATCGGCTTGTTGCTGTAGCCGGAGTTCGGTTTTGCGGAATCACCGGAATAATTGCGGTAAGAAGACGCCGTAGGAGTATTAGCTGAAGGAGTATAATTATAAGAATAAGATGAACCGCTTGCCGAATCGGACTCACCATAGGAGGTTTCCGATTGGGCAGACGCAGAGGAAAAGGAGGAATTGACGGTTGTTTTTCGGTCGGCGGAGTTTATCTGACCGTTGACCGGTTTTCCGCCTGTCAGCATGGCGGAGACCGCAGGATAACGGATGATGTTGATTCCTATGCACAGGGAAACAAGGCACAAAAACGCCAAAATACCGGAATATCGAGGCATAACAAACCTCCCAGATCCATTTCATCACGAGGAATCGGAATACGGATAAAAAATGATCCATCCCGCAAAAAAAATACGGGGATGGATCAAACCAAAGGGGAAACAGTCAAAATACCTGATAAGCCATAAATGAGACATTACCAAGTACAGTTAAAAATACACTTCAAAAAGCGGCAGGGCAAAAAAAAGCGGATTAAATTCACCATATATTCTCATCAAAACAATCGTATCGCACTGATTTTAGCGGTTATTATGGAAGGAACTACAGTCGTGGATTTTGTGCGTTATTCTTGTTGATTCCGTGCCGCTTTTTCTTCCAACCCGGAAATTCCGAACCGCCGCATGACTCGTTCGTCCGGATAACCGATACTAAATGCTGCGACATAACGGTAGACGCATTATTAAAACTCAAAGATGGTCGCTTTGTTGATGAAGTCAGAAGCATACAACAGCGTTATCCAAACGATTGGTATAAGAAAAAGATTGCTCTGTATATTGAAAGATATAGCACTTGATTGATTCTGTAATTTTACATACCAATACCGGGACATGTTCCTCGTGTATTGCCTGCTCCTCGAAAAAGAACATCCATTACACAAATCAGTTCTGTGCATAAGGAGGGGAACATGAAATACGGATTGACCTTTGCGGTATCGCTTTTGATCCTGATTTGAGGAATAATCTTTGCCTCCGGCGGGCAGCGGTAGGCCGCTGCACCCCAGATGGAGCTGTCGCTCCGAAGCAATAACCCGCTCCTGTTAGTCGCTGGTATTCATGAACAGAAAAACGGGAAAAAGGTGACAATGAACGCCGACCGCACGAATGTGCCGGGAGGCAAACTGCCCGCCGGGGCTTCCCGGCCGTTGCTCACTGGAGTCTGCGAGCGAAAAAACGTTGCCATTTGATATCCGGTTGGAAAGATTTTCTATTTGGAGGCGAACCGAACGGAGTGAGTGTGAGCCTACCGGGATCCAACGCCCATGCGTTGGCCGCCGGAGGCAAATCTCATTCATCAGACAAGAGGATAAAAATAGAATTCTCCACCTCTTTCATGTTAGATTCGGTGCCTATTTCTTTTGTCTCAACACTCTCGAATATTTTCCGCCGTTCAGAGTTTCCGTATAAGGAACCGGACGAGCCACGCCACAGGAATGATGGTCACGGTGAGCAGGGCGATCTGTCCCCACTGAAGGAAGGAGAGCGGTTCCGTACGGAAAACGTCACCGATTCCCAGACAACCGCTTGCCTGTACCAAACCGATCTGCACCACGGCAATGGTTGCGGCAATCATCAGGAACAGACGGTTTTTCCACAAGAGTGAAAACGGCGAAATCTTGTAACTGAGTGTACGGCAATTGAGAATGTTCCAGAATTGAAACATCACAAAAATCGTGAAAAACACCGTAAGCGCCTCCAGATTTTCCGGTTCGCGAGGTTCCGCGTAAAAAGTGAAGCGGTCATCGGGAGCAAGGAACCATCCGAAAAACAATGCCGAAAACAAAATGACGACCTGATAGGCACTGATAAGCAGAATGGTGATTCCCATGGACGGCGTGATGATGGAAGCGTCTTTTGAAACAGGTTTGCGTTTCATCGAATCGTCCCGCGGCGGGTCGGTGCTTAACGCAATGGCCGCAAAGGTGTCCATGATGATATTGATCCAGAGCAACTGCGGAACCGTCAGCGGCAACGGCACGCCGACCAACGGTCCGAGCAAAGCGCAAGTGAGTGCCGCAACATTCACGGAAAGCTGAAATTGCAGGAATTTCTGAATATTCTGATACAAGGTGCGTCCCCACCAGATTCCGGTAACGATACTTTTGAAATTGTCGTCGATCAGAACAATATCGCTGGCCTCCTTCGCCACTTCCGTTCCGGTGATTCCCATCGAAATGCCGACATCCGCAAATTTCAACGCCGGAGCGTCGTTGGTGCCGTCGCCGGTCATCGCGACGACTTCCCCTTGTTTGTGCATCGCCTTGACAAGACGCAGCTTGTCCATCGGCGTTGACCGGGCTAAAACGCGGAGATGCGGAATCACCTCCGTGAGTTTGTCATCGTCCAGCAAGGCCAGTTCATCGGAAGTCAGAACCATCTGCTCGTTCTTTAACTCGGTTTCAAAATTCCCCGGCTGATAGTCCCTGTTCAATATTCCGGCTTCTTTGGCAATGGCCACCGCGGTCGGCTTGGCGTCGCCGGTAATCATTTTGACCGCCACTCCGGCAGTGCGGCATGTCTCCACGGCGTGAACCACTTCCGGACGGATCGGGTCGGCAATGCCGATCAGAGCGTAAAGAGTGTTATCGCAATATTCGGTGAAACGTCCGGCATTTTCTTCAAGGAAACTTTCGCCGTCTCCCTCTTTCACGGTGAACGCGATCACACGAAGCGCCCGGCTTTGAGCATCGGTCAGCGCCGCATCAATCGCGGCACGATGCGGTTCCATCGGTTCCCGCCTGCCGTCCGCCATGACGTGGGAACAGCATGGCAGCAACCGTTCCGGAGCGCCTTTGGCATAAATGGTTCTCACGTGATCCTTCCCGCCGTTCCTTTCCACAGCGACCAAAGACATTTTCCGCTGGGAATTGTGACTCAGTTCCCAGACACGCGGGTCTTTGTCCCGATGTTCCAGATAATCCGCCCCGGCATGATGAAGCAGCCGGAGCAGGGCGCACTCCGTCGGATTGCCGATGTCCTTGACGGTGTCCGCGTCCATGTGCAGGGACGCTTCACTGTTTGCGGAAATCAGCTCCACCAGTGTTTCCCATTCCGGCAGTTTTTTGACGGCATCGTCATTTTCGCCGGAAACCTCCTTCAAACCTGCAAAAATCCATGTGGCGGTCATCCGGTTTTGTGTGAGTGTGCCGGTTTTATCGGAGCAGATCACGGTCGCGGAACCGATGGTTTCCGACGCGATCAGTTTGCGGATCAAACAGTTTTCACGGGCCATTTTCATCATATTGAGTGCAAGCGACACCGTGACCATCATCGGCAGACCTTCCGGCACCGCCACGACAATGATGGTCACCGCGACAATG
Organism: Planctomycetaceae bacterium; assembly: GCA_031274255.1. GTDB lineage: Bacteria > Planctomycetota > Planctomycetia > Pirellulales > Thermoguttaceae > WRMR01. The sequence continues at coordinate 9,410 of JAISQK010000288.1, forward strand.
AAACCGTTCAGAAGTCCGCGCAGCAGCGGCAGAATCTCGCCGCTCCCGTTCCAAAAGTTCCAGAACGTAAAGAATGCCATCACAACAAAAATCAGTAACGCACTTGTGACGCCGACAACGGTGATCTGTCCGGCGAGTTTCGCCAGTTTCCGGGTCAGCGGTGTGTCATCGTCGGATTCCGCTTTTCCGAGATTGGCGGCAATCTGACCAAGCCGCGTCCGATCGCCGACGGAGGTCACGAGAAATTGGCCGTGACCGTCGGAAATCATTGTTCCGCGATAAACAAGGTATTGATCGTCCGCATTCCGCCAATCTCCGGCAAGAACCGCCGCCGGTTGGGGAGGAGCCTGTTTTTCCACAGGAACGGATTCCCCGGTCATGACGGACTGATCGACAAGCAGTCCGAGCGAATCCAGCACCACCCCGTCCGCGGGCACCTTGTCGCCGAGGTCAAGATGCACGATGTCGCCGACGACAATGTCGTTGATGGAAATTTCGGTGATCTGCCCGTGACGCAAAACCTTGATTCGGATATCCTCCTTGACCTTATTGAGCAGTTCAAACTCCCTTGCACTTTTCATTTCGCTGAAAAAACCGGCAAAGGTCGCAAGGGCGACCGCAAGGATGATCCCGATGGCGTCAATGAATCCCGCGTCTTCATGGCGGAGTACGAATTTTTCGAGCGCCGTCATCAAAATGGAAATGGCCGCGGCCGCGAGAAGAATCCGTATCGTCGGGTCTTCAAATTTTTCGAGCAGCAGTTTCCACCAGGGGTCGCGCGGAGGAGGGGTCAACGTGTTCCGTCCGTGCTTCTCCGCCGATTGTCCGGCCTGTTCTTCATTCAAGCCGTGATGCAGATCAATGGTCATTCCGTCAAGTGTAAGGGATGTTTTTGTCATTCTGTGATGAGAGATTCTAAAGTTAGCTTTTCAGGTTCAAAATTCACGCTCAGCCATGACACCGGATTCCATGGAAATTTCCCGGAGTTCCTCAGGAAAAACGGCGTCTTTTCCGATACCGGACGAACGGGAAAAATTCAACCCCGATCGGGTCTGTTCCCGCTTCACGCCCTTTCCGGCGGTGGGAATCATACGGGAATCATCCGCCGCCACCGCCGACGTTGAAACCGCCGCCGGTTTGTCCGTAGGTTCCGTGATTATTACACCAGGGACACGTCATGTCAATCGTTCCCCGTGATAATTCCGGGCAGCAATGAATTTTTCCGCACCGGCAATGTGCCGCGATACCGTTTCCGCAGTACGGACATGCCGCGATACCGCCCAGTTGTTCCGCCGAAACGGAAATCCCCATGCCCTGTGCGGTCTGTTCAAAATCCTCAAGCGGATAAACTCCCGCGACCTGATAAGTCTTCTTTTTTCCGAATCCGAGGAACCCGCCTGCTTTTTCCTCGTTTTTGACGAATTTCATCAGGTAGAACTTTTTCGTTTTTGAACATCGGCAATGTAAAAACACAAACCGGTCCGGTTCGATTTTCGGCTGCGGCGTCGTCCCGTCAATGACTTTGATATCGTCGCCCTGCGGCAATTTTTCAAGGCTGATCTTCGATTCGCCGGTCTTGTCCACCGATTGACTCGCGGTCGCCACGGACGCACTGACCCATTTGAAAAACTTGGTCAATGTTTCCTGACTCGCTTCCGTCCCCGCGAGGACAATCTCCGTGATACGGCGTAACGTATTCAGGTTCGTGTCCGGCCCGCAGCCGATCGCCACCATCTGAAGCGACCGGTTTTTCATTATCCGGTCCGCGGCCTTTTCCCAGCGGTCGGTCGGTTCCCCGTCGGTCATCAGAAAAACGAGCGGTTTGTAGTCCCCTTTGACGCCGGCGGTGCTTTTCGCGACTTCGGCGGCGACTCGTTTTTCGAGTAATTCCAAAGCGGCGCCGAGCGACGTACCGGAACCGAGAACCGGTTTCGGTGCTTGAAATTGGCTCAACTCTGTCAGCGGAACAATTTGTTTCGCCGTTGTGCCGAAAGTGATGACACTCAAATACGCCGTTTCCAGGGCATAAGGGTCTTTGCGGAGAGCGGCAAGCATCGCCGCCAAACCTTGTTCCACCGCCCGGGTCGGTTCGCCGACCATGGATTCGGAAGTGTCCAGTACAAAATAAATCGGAAGTTTTCGCATATCAAAATTAAAATCAGAAAGTGAAAGTTGGAAAGTTAAGGGAATCTCCCGTTCCTCTGTGATTTGGTTTCGCTCACGAGGGAAAGCCGCAAGCCGATGAAGTCGAACGGACGCGACGGATCGCCGGTGTCGTTGTTGAAACGGTACGCCGACCGGCACATCAGGGATTTGCTGTCCCAGCCGCCGCGAAGCACGTTGTCCGTCCCCTCGGAATCCCCGACAGGATCCGTCACGCTCCCCGAGGGATAATCACCATACCAGTCGCGGCACCGCTCCCATACGTTACCGTGCATGTCGTAAAATCCCCAGGCATTCGGAGAGTAGGAACCGCCCTTGACCGTGAGGACATGGCGTTTGATTCCATCCCGTGCGGACTTGCCCGTACCGGCCAACAGGAAAACCATAAAAGCCGTCAAAAACAGGAAAGGTTTCATTTTCACGGAATCCTTGTGATCAAGTGGTGATTCTGAAAAAGCGGTCACCGTTTCCACAAATCGTTTTTTCCCCTGCGCGGCAACGCTTCCATCACATCATTCCTTGGGAATGGGGACCGCCGCAAAAAACACGAACCATGATTTTAGCTTGATGCGCCGTAAAATTCTTCGTAAGGTTGGACGACGACAAAACCGTCCCCCTCGAATTGCATTTGGAACGTTTCACCGCTGCCGCGTCCGAAAAATGTTTTGAGGGAAAGATCCGTTTTAAATTGAGGCTCCAGATCTCCTGACCATGCGACCGTTGCATTCGGGTCGGAAAAAACAGGGTTGCCCGGTTTGACGATCAGGGTCAAGGGATCATAGTGGGTTGTGACGGCCACCAGTCCCGTTCCGCTGAGACGGATACTGAAAAGTCCGCCTGACATCATACCGGCGATTTTACGCATCATTTTAATCTCGTTTGTTATCGTCGGCTCAAACGCAAGAACGTCATTCGCATTGACATAAACAGACTGATTTCTCAATCGGAAAATCGTTATCTTTTTTCCGTAGTCCGCGGCATACAATTTGCCGGTTCCTTCCACCCTGGTCAGTCTGGCCCCTTCCTTTGAAATCATCTTTTTGAGAAGATTTCCGATGCCCTGCTCAAAAATTCCCTCCCGTGTGAATTTGAGACCGCCGCGATAAGCGACCATTGCGCCGAGTTTCGTCCAAACCATACTGTTGTCAAGATTGATCTCAAGCGTCCGGTCATTCTCAAGCTCAAAGACTCCCTGATGAAGTTCTTTTTGTTCGGACGCCGCAACAAATTCCTCTAAATCATAACGATCTGACATGGAAATTCTCCTTCCAATTCAAGTGTGTGTACCGGACCCGTAACGGGCCAAACATCTAACCATTTACAACAAAACCGGACATGCAAGAGTTCTGAAAAGGCATGAGACGGTTTTTGACATTCATCTTTAAGTTTACGTTATCCTGAAGACCGTGTGACATCAAAATTTCCTTCACTGCCGATATTCAATACGGCCTGACAGGACGGACACTGAATTTGCGGCGGCGGGGTCGCGGAACCGCAAAAAATCTGTCCGCAATTTCCGCACTGTCCCCATGTCGTATTGCCGCAATAGGGACACGGGGCACTGCCGTACAGCAAATCCGAAGAAATGGCCGGAGAGGAAATTCCGCCTTCGGAGAAAAAGTCCTCCGGCAGGGGATGCGCGGATTTGGCAAAGTAAATCCGAGGTTCCTCAAGAAACACGTAGCGGAGCCTATAAAATTTCCGGGTGTTCAGGCATCGGGAATGCAGAAACACCTGAAGCGGCACCTCACTTCGGAACGGCAGATTGTCGGGATCAATCACGTCGAATCCCCCTTCACCGGCGAAGGACGACATGTCAAGCGAAAGGGGAGCGTCGCCCCCTGACTCATGGATTGAACACTGACGCTCATCCAGATGAAAAATTTCGCGATCATCTCCTCGGAAACATCTTTCAGATGATACGCCGTGTCGGTGATTTCGCGGAGAACATGAAAGTCCACCTCGTGACCGCAGCCGATGGCATAAATATTCGCCGGTTTCGGTTGGACCGTTTTCAGATTCCTTGC